>JBAYGM010000134.1:0-3346 GCA_041666705.1 Candidatus Altimarinota bacterium
AATTATGGCAAACAGCAATCTTACAAACGCAAAAAGGGCAAAGAATGACGAGTTTTATACTCAATACACCGATATTCAAAAAGAGATTGAAGCGTATCTGGAATATGACCCCGATGCATTCCGCGGCAAGGTGGTGTATTGCAATTGCGACGATCCGTTCGAGAGCAATTTCTTTCGTTATTTTGTTCTCAATTTCAATAAGCTTGGATTGAAACAACTTATTACCACCAGCTACAAGCCCTCGCCCGTAGCCAACACGCAACTGGGATTGTTTGGTGATGATAAAACTCTCACAGAGTTAAAGGGTCGTCCTAAAATAAATGCCAATAAATTTATTATCAACGAAGTGGGCGACATCGACGGTGACGGTGAGTTTAATTTGAAGGATGTTGCCCAACAGTTAAAGAAAAACAAGTACAACGAATGGACGCCACTAGAAGGCGATGGCGATTTTCGTAGTGAAGAATGCATAAAACTACTTAAACAATCCGACATCGTCGTAACAAATCCACCATTTAGTCTATTTCGCGAATATGTTAAGCAACTTTTTGATTACAATAAAAAGTTTTTGATTATCGGCAATATTAATTGCATAACTTATAAAGAAGTATTTCAAAAAATTAAAAAAGATGAAATATGGCTTGGTAATGGAATGGGAAGATGGATTTCTGGATTTATTGTACCTAAATCCTACGACTTGTACGGAACAGAAGCCAGAATAGATGAAAATGGAGATAGAATTGTTGCCACTAATAGTTGTTTGTGGCTTACCGATCTTGACCACGGACGTCGTCATCAACCATTGCCGCTTATGACAATGGAAGATAATTTGAAATACAGCAAGCACAAAGAAATTAAAGGGAAAAAAGCGTATGATAAATATGACAATTACGATGCCATAGAAGTGCCGTTTACTGACGCCATCCCGCGCGATCATGACGGCGTGATGGGTGTGCCGATTACTTTTTTGGATAAATATAATCCAGATCAGTTTGAAATTGTTGGCGCAAGTGATAACGGTGCTGTTGGAGAAAAATATAAACTGCCACATTTCAAAAAACATAATGAACCATATGTAAACGGTAAAAAACAGTACAAACGAATTTTTATAAAACACAAGAAAAAAATAGTATGAAGAACAATACTTCATTGGCTATTTTTGAAATTCACAAAATTCGCCGGTTTTTTGATGAAAAAAAAGAAACTTGGTATTTTTCAGTTATTGATATTGTGGCGGCTTTGACGGAACAGTTTGATTATAATCGCGCAAAAACATACTGGACAACACTTAAAAACCGCTTAAAAAATGAGGGAAGTGAAGTGGTCACAAAATGTGACCGGTTGAAAATGATGGCTCAAGACGGCAAAATGCGAGAAACCGATGTTGCGGATGTGAAAACTATTTTGCGTCTAATTCAATCAGTTCCAAGTAAAAAAGCCGAGCCTATCAAATTGTGGCTAGCAAAAGTTGGATATGAACGAATGCAGGAAATGAGTGACCCGGAAATAGCGCTGAATCGTTCTCGTGAATATTGGCAAAAACAAGGAAGAAGTGAGAAATGGATACAGCAACGGATGATGGGACAAGAGACCAGGAATAAACTCACCGACTATTGGTCTGAAAGTGGAGTAAAAAAGGGTGAAGAATTTGCCATTCTTACAAATATGATTCATCAAGAGTGGAGCGATTTGTCAGTCAAAGAGCATAAGAATCTTAAGGGATTAAAAACACAAAATCTTCGTGATCATATGAGCGAGGAAGAGTTGATTTTTACCGCACTTGCAGAACTTTCTACTAGAAGAATCGCCGAGACTGATAAAACGCAAGGTCTGGAAGATAATAAAATCCCGGCGATTAAGGGTGGACGGATTGCCAAAGATGCGCGAAGAGCGCTTGAAGAAAAAACAGGTGAGTCTGTTATAACGGGGAATAATTATCTGTCTCGCCGGCAGGCGGGTTTGCCAAATAAAAAATTTGTTAAGAAATTAAAATAATATGAAAACCGCTAAATCAAAAAAGATAGCGATTTTTGAGGGAAAACAGATCAGGCGGGTTTGGGATGAAGAAAAAGAGCTATGGTATTTTTCGGTGGTTGATATTATTTTAGTTTTGACAGGAAGTTCAATCCCGCGCCGTTATTGGTCGGATCTAAAAAATAAGCTGAAAAATGAAGGAAGTGAAGTGTACGAAAAAATCGTACAGTTGAAAATTGTTGCGGAAGACGGTAAAAACAGAGAAACGGATATGGCTGATACAGAAACTGTGTTACGCATTATCCAGTCCGTACCATCTCCCAAAGCCGAGCCTTTTAAGCTTTGGCTCGCGCGCGTTGGTTATGAAAGATTGGAGGAAACCGCTGATCCAGAGTTGGCAATCAATCGTGCTTTGAAAACTTATTCGCAAAAAGGTTATAGTCGAGAATGGATCAATCAGAGATTAAAAAGTATTGAAATCAGAAAAGCTTTGACTGATGAATGGGAAACACGGGGAGTAAAGGAGGGTCTGGAATTTGCCATATTAACTGACGAAATCACTAAAGCATGGACAGGACTCACGACAAGAGAATATAAAAAATTAAAAGATTTGAAAAAGGAAAACTTGCGCGATAATATGACTAATTTGGAACTAGTTTTAAATATGCTTGCCGAAACTGCCACCACTGAAATTTCACAAAAACGCGGACCGAAAAATTTGGATGAAAATAAAAAAGTGGCAAGAGAAGGTGGTGGTGTGGCAGGAAACGCTAGGAAAGATATTGAAGAAAAAACAGGTAGAAGAGTTATTACCGGCAAAAATATGAAGCGATTAAAATTAAATAACAAAAAATAATCTTATGAAAACAATTTTAAAAACCAACATCACTGTTAAAGATATTTGCGAAGGGTTTGTCTATAACGAATTAGAAGGTAAGGGACTATTTGGCTTGTCTGGCAAGCTCACCATTCAGCCGGAGTATCAGCGTAACTATATCTATGCCTCTGACGGTGGAAAAAGAGAGGTTGCTGTTATTGAATCAATACTCAAGGGATACCCAATAGGTTTGATTTATTTTAATCAGGTTTCAGAAAATAATCTGGAAGTTTTGGACGGACAACAGCGCATCACCAGCGTTGGACGTTTTGTGACTGACAAATTTGCCATCAAAGATGAAAACGGTATGCCACAGAATTTTAGTGGTATGGCAAAAGACAAGAAAGCCAAGATTTTGGAAACAAAACTACTCATTTATGAATGCGAGGGGACAGAAAGTGAGATAAAAGAATGGTTTCGAACGATTAATATTGCTGGTGTTCCACTCAATGATCAGGAGTTGCTCAACGCCGTGTATTCTGGGACATTCGTGAC
>JBAYGM010000135.1:0-3337 GCA_041666705.1 Candidatus Altimarinota bacterium
TGATTAGGCTTTGCATAAGCGGAATTTCAATAAGCGCTAGGGTCAAAATTATTGAAATTATTCCGGCCCATACCAAATATTTATTTGAAAAGAATTTTAGTTTAAATAGTGAAAGTTTTTCGCTTCGCGAATTGAATGCATTTGCAACTTGAACAAGAATCATTATTGCAAATGCCATTGTTGTGGCTTTAATTGCGCCGTCTTGGATGCCGTATTTATAAAGCATTAAGAAATATCCCGTAAGAGACAAGAGTCCAACAAAAAATCCGCTGAAAAATACTCTTAAAATATAATTTTTATCGAGTATTCTTTTTGCTGGATGCCGTGGAGCGTTTTTCATAATATGTGGCTCAGGAGGTTCAACTCCGAGCGCAAGTGCCGGTAAGATATCTGTTCCAAGATTGATTATAAGAATTAAAACTGCGGTTAATGGTTGTGGAATCGCAAAAGCAATGGCTGCGAAAATCGTTACAAGTTCTCCTATGTTTGATGAAAAAACATAGAATAAGAATTTTTTAATGTTTTCATAAATAGTTCGTCCTTCTTCGATTGCACGAATTATTGTTGCGATGCTGTCGTCTGTTAAAACCATGTTTGCGGCTTCTTTTGAAACGTCTGTACCTGAACCCATTGCTATGCCAATATCGGCTTTTTTGAGAGCTGGAGCATCGTTTACGCCATCACCGGTGACAGCTATAACTTCGCCAATTGTTTTGAATGCGGTTGCGATTCTAAGTTTATCTTCCGGACTGACGCGTGCAAAAATTATTTCATTTTTTTCTTTTAGCATCGACTCAAGTTCTTTATTCGTAAGGTCTTTTAAGTTTTCGCCGGTTAATATTTTGTATTTATTTTTTTCAACAAGACCTATTGTTTCTGCGATTGCTCCTGCGGTTAATCCATGGTCGCCGGTAACAATATAAAGTCTTACTCCTGCGGATTTTGCGAGTTCAATGGATTTTGCGACTTCTTTTCGTGGAGGATCTATTATTCCAACAATTCCGATAAATATAAGATCACTTTCTATTTTTTCGTGGACATATTTATCCGGGACAACTCGTACTTCTTTATATGCAAGTGCGATTACGCGAAGAGCTTTTTTTGCCATATCTTCTGATTTTGCGAGAATTTTTTCGCGAGTTTCTTTGTCCATCATTATTTCTCGTTCATTCATTAAAACATGGCTACACGCTTTTAAAATGCCGTCCGGAGAGCCCTTAACATAGGCATAAACGCGATTGTTTGATTTATTTTTTGCAATTACAGTCATGCGTTTTCGGAAACCATCAAAGGTGAGTTCGTGCAAGCGTTCATGCAGTGCTTCAACTTCTTCAGTGTGAATTCCCATTTTTTCAACCATTGTGATGAGCGCGCCTTCTGTTGGATCGCCAACCATAGTCCATATTCCGTCTTTTTTATTGCATCTTAATTTGGCGTTGTTGCACATTGCCGCGATTGCTGCGATTTGTTTTAGACCATGGGAGACGGCTTTTTCTTTTATTTCCAGAGCGGAGGAGAATGATGCACGTTCGCTGCCAACGGAAATTACGGTTTTATCCGGCATTGCAATGTTTACGTTTCCTGCTGGTGCATATCCTGAACCGTCTACGAAAGCGTCATATTTATCAAAAAACATTTCTTTTACAGTCATTTCGTTTTTTGTGAGAGTGCCTGTTTTATCGCTTAAAATGACGGTTGTTGAGCCGAGCGTTTCAACCGAAGAGAGCTGTTTCATGATTGCGTGTTTTTTTGCGAGCCTTTGAGTTCCAATTGCGAGAGAAATTGTGATTATTGCAGGAAGTCCTTCTGGAACTGCTGCAACTGCGACTGAAACTGCAAAAATAAGTGTTTGGATTATTGGTTCACCTTTTAATAAAACGTTTGCAGAGAAGAGGATTATAACTATTCCAAGCGTGACCTTTCCGACAAAGCTTCCAATGTTTGAAATTTCTTTTTCAAGAGGTGATTCATCTTTTTTTGTTTCAGATGTAAGGCGTGCAATGTTTCCGAATTTTGTTTTCATGCCTGTTTCTGTGACAATGACTTTTGCGCTTCCATGAGCCACGATTGTGCCCATTAAAACTTTATTTGCTTGCAGATTTCTTTCTGATTTTTCGACCGGAATTGATTCTCCTGTAATTACGGCTTCTTGAGTTTGAAATTCATTTGTTTCAACTAAAATTCCATCTGCGCTGATCGAATCGCCTTCGTTTAAAATCATAATATCGCCCGGAACAAGATATTTATTTTCAATGGATTCGTGTTTGTCTTCACGTATTACATGCACCATTGGTGAAAGCATTTTTTGAAGAGCTTCGATTGCTTTATTTGCTTTATATTTTTGAACAAGGCCTATTGTTGCGTTTAAAATAAGGATAAAAGTAATTATTGCTCCGTCAGTTCTTTCACCAACGATTATTGAGATTATCGCGGCGATAACAAGAATTGCCACCATTAAATCTTTGAATTCTTCAAAAAATTGGATAATTATATGTTTCTTTTTTGGTGGAGTAAGCTCATTTTTGCCGAATTTTTTTAAACGTTCATCAACTTCATATTGGGCAAGTCCTTGTTTACGCGTTTCAAATTGCGTGAAAAGATGTTCGAGAATGTTTTCCATATTTTATGATAAGTGCTTTTTTCGCCACTCTTTGATTTTGGAGTGATGGCCGCTTTGAAGAACTTCCGGTACTTTTAAGCCTTTAAATGAGGGTGGGCGAGTATATTGTGGGTATTCTTTTTTACCTTCGAGTGATTCTGAAAAAGATTCTTCTTCAAGTGATTTTTCTTTTCCCAAAAATTCAGGGATAAAACGTGAGACCGCGTCCAAAATAACCATTGCCGGCATTTCGCCGCCGGTTAAAACATATTCACCGATTGAAATTTCTTCATCAACGCAGAGTTTTTTAACTCGTTCGTCGATGCCTTCGTATCTTCCGCAAATAAAAATCAACCCTTTGTTTTTGGCTAGTTTTTGAGCTTTTTTGTGCGTGAAAGTTTCACCTGATGGGCTCATTAATAAGACTGGTCCCTTGTTAAATTTTTTAACATATTTGATTGCGTCGTAAATTGGCTGTGGGGTCATAACCATGCCGGGACCGCCACCGTATGGAATGTGATCTACTTTTTTATGCTTGTCTTTGCTGAATGTTCTTATGTCGTGAACGTGAATGTCGATGATTTTTTTGGCTTTTGCGCGCTTAATCATGCTTTCGTTGAAGTATGATTCAAATGCTCCTGGGAAAATGGTTAAAATGTCGAATCGCATGATGTTTTGATTACGAGTGAATTCCGTCTCCGATAAGGTCGTATAAGTCTTTAAATCCTGCTTCTTCAA
>JBAYGM010000136.1:0-3315 GCA_041666705.1 Candidatus Altimarinota bacterium
AATCGATATAAATAAAATTTTGAAAGGCGCAATAAGCGCAAAAAATATATTTGAAAAAACGCCAAATACTCATCCGGCTTCAATATTGGCAGAAATGCAATTTAAGACTTATACGAAACAAAAAAAACCAATCACAGTTATATTCCCCTACTCCAAAAAATTAAATTCTTTTGCGGATTGGTACATACAACTTTTATCAGAAAGCATTGGCAAAAATGAAAAAATCGGACCAACTCCGTTAAAGGCAATTGGCGTCACGGATCAGCACTCACAATTGCAGCTTTTTATGGATGGGCCAAACAACAAATTCATTATTTTTATTGAAATAGAAAATTTTGAAAATAAAATTAAAATAAGCGGTGAAAGTTTAAAAAATTCCACATTAAGCTATCTTCAAAATGTTGAAATGGGACAGCTCTTAAACGCTGAAAAGCGCGCAATAGAAGAAGCTTTTAATAAAAAAGGAAGACCAAGCATAACATTAAAATTGAACAAATTAAACGAAGAGAACATAGGATCGTTGATTTACATTTTCGAACTTCAAGTCGCGCTTTTGGGAGAAATATTCAATGTAAACGCATTTGATCAACCAGGCGTTGAACTCGGTAAAAAATTAACAAAAAAATATTTAGATGCAAAGAATTAAAAATTTGCAAAAATTGCTCAAAGAAAAAAGAATTTCGTCTTTTTTAATTACGCACAGACCGAACTTAAAATATCTATTCAGTTTTCATGGAACGCGAGGGATGGCTTTAGTTACGCAAAAACAAGCTTATTTTTTAACAGATGCAAGGTACTTTAATGAAGTTAAACGCGTCCTTCCTAAAAACGCAAAAGCAGTTGAAATCGAAAAGAATCTACAAAAACTTTGGGCAAAATTCGTTAAAAAATTAAAAATAAAAGAATGCTTTTTTGAAGAAAATAATATGACAGTTGCACAATTAAAATTCTTTAAAAAAGCAACGCGCGGCGTAAAATTCAAAGGAATCCAAAATTTAGCTGAAAAAATCCGCACTATAAAAGATTCAAAAGAAATCGAATATACAAAAAAATCGCAAGAAATAAACGAAAAAACACTTAAAGAAATACTTAAAAATTTAAAACCCGGAATAACTGAAAAGGAAATTTCAACATTAATAAAAGTATACGGACTAAAATTTGGCGCCGACGAGACCTCGTTCAAACCGATTGTTGCTTTTGGAAAAAATTCAGCAATCCCACACCACGAATGCGACGACACAAAATTGAAAAAAGGAGATACGATTTTAATCGATATGGGCATGAAATATAAAGGCTATTGCTCGGACATGACACGCACATTTTTCTTCAAATCAAAGCCAACAAAATTACAAGAAAAAATATATAATTTAGTTCTTTCAGCGCAAGTAAAAACGATTACAAATGTGCGTTCCGGAATGACAGGGAAACGTGTTGATGACTTTGCAAGAAAAATGATTAAAAAAGAGGGTTATGATAAAAACTATACACACAGCGGCGGACACGGAATCGGGCTTGAAATACACGAAATCCCCTCTATAAACCAAGAATATAAAGACAAATTCCCAAGCGATTGCATAATCACAGTAGAACCGGGAATTTACATTGAAAATTTCTTTGGCGTAAGAATCGAAGATATGATAATTTTAGATAGTCACGGAAATAACAAAAATATAACGCGCATGCCAAAAAATCTAGAAAACGCGATAATCAAATAAAACATCATGAATACACCAAAAATAGCCGTAATCCTCTTTCCGGGAACAAACTGTGAACTTGAAGCGGTAAGAGCATGCAAAAGAGTTGGAATGAATGCCGAAATATTAAGATGGAATGAAGACGTTGATTTAAAATCATATGATGGATTTATTCTACCGGGCGGCTTTTCTTATGAAGACCGCGGAAGATCAGGAATCATTGCTTCAAAAGACCCAATTATCACGCAAGTTATAAAAGAAGCCTCAAAAGGAAAACCATTAATCGGAATATGCAATGGTGCGCAAATGCTTGTTGAATCGGGCGTAATCCCGGGGCTTGAAGGCAAAAAACTTGAAATGGCACTCGCGTGGAATGAAAGAATAAAAAATAACGAAATACTTGGAATAGGTTTTTATAATGATTGGATTTATTTGAAATCAGATGCACCAACGGGACGATGCGCATTCAACATGTTTGATAAAAATACACTTATAAAATGCCCGGTTGCTCATGGTGAAGGCAGATATATAACTCAAGACAAAGCGCTTTTAAAAACGCTTATTGAAAACGAACAAACAATTTTCAGATATTGCGATGAAAATGGAAAATTTATAAATGAATTCCCAGTAAATCCAAATAATGCAATTCACAGCCTTGCGGGCGTTTGCAACGCAGACGGGAATATTATGGCGCTTATGCCTCATCCGGAAAGAACTATAAATGGCGATCCGGTTTTTGTATCAATGAAAAAATATATAACAGGCGAATTCAAAATAACGACTCCATCATCAGCAAAAAAGAAATATAAAGGCGAATTCAGGGAAGAAAAAATCGGAAAATATAACGAAAAATATGACATAGAAATGCTTGTTGAATTAATAATCACAGACAATGAAGAACGCACAATTGAAAACGCGTTAAAAGACATGGGGTTCATTGGAATCCAACTTAAAAAATATTCATATTTTGGTATAAAAACAGAAGGAAAAACTGACAAAAAATCATTAATTATTGAAGCTATAAAGTCCGGCGAATTAATCAATACAAATAAAGAATTGCCATACATCAAAATCGACGGAATTTGGCACGAATATGACGCAAATCAAGGGCTCATTGAATCAAAATTCCAAGATGATTTTGAGATGGCATATTTTGTTTTTGAAAGAAATAATTACATGGGAAAAAACGCAATGTCGGGACTAAAAAAACACTTTGGAATAAAAAACATCACAGAAGTTAAAAAAGGATTACTTTGGGTTCTCAAAAATGAACCAAGAAATATAAACGCAATTCTTGAAACTCATATCTTTCACAATCCTCATTCAAGTTTAATTTACTCAAAATAATATGTGTGGAATCTTCGCTTACTACGGACCAAAAACCAATGCGGGCAAAATCCTCGTGCAAGGACTTAAAAGCCTTGAATATCGCGGATACGACTCTTGGGGAATCGCATGTAAAAATGATAACGATATCGCGATTTATAAAAAAACCGGAAAAATTGGTGATGTAATTGCTCTTCCAAAAGAGATTTGCGAACAAACAACGATCGCAATCGGGCATTCAAGATGGGCAACGCATGGCGGAGTAACAAAGGAAAATGCACATCCACATTCGACG
>JBAYGM010000137.1:0-3286 GCA_041666705.1 Candidatus Altimarinota bacterium
AGAAAGACTTGAAGCCAAACCGCGCGCTTGGTACAAGATTTTTTCTAATGTTAAAACTATAAATATCGCCCTCGTGGTTTTGATTTGTTTATTCGGCGTGCTTTATCTCGCGGAAATAAATAGTATGGCGGTAAAGGGTTTTGCCATAAAAGATTTGGAAGATAAACAATCCGCGCTTAAAGAAAATATCAGAAAAGTGGAATTTCAAGTCGCGGAAATGCAATCAACCGCGAAAATTCAGGAGAGAATTAATAGTTTGAGCATGGTTAGCGTGGCGAAAGTTGATTACGCGAAAACAAGCGGCACGGTCGCCGTCAAATAATTTACAAAATATTTCGTAGTTTTTTCGGAGGTAGTGTCGAAGAATTAACCCTTTGGCAAACTCTGATAAAAACTGCGAGCTAACGGCTTCTTCTTACCTTTGTTCAAGGATGAAGAAGCTGTTTTTGTTTTGGGGCTTTATAGTCCGTAATAAATAGAGTATTATTAGAATACATTATTAATCTGTATAATTAATTCTTTAAGTTTATTATATATGATTGACAAATTTAAATATAAATATGGAGTGAATCTCTTTGATACGGGGGTATTCTTACCAACTGTAGCATATATATCAAAATTTCAGGAAGAAAAAAGAGAAAGAGCAATGCTTTCTTTGAAAGCTTTTAGGGAATTTTTTAGTAGACTCCATGACAGGTTTGTGAAGTTAATGGAGATTGAATCCGAATTATGTGGTTTTGATAAAAAGGGTGCAAGACCATTGAGTCAAATTCAGATGGATTTTGTTGATAAAACCGAAGCATTCCATCAACAAGTGTATTCCACAATTTCATCATTTGTTAAACTTTTGTCTATCGTAGCTCCACAAGGATTTATTAAAAAATCTTATATTGAGAGTAATCAGATTTTTATTTTAGATATAGAAAAATTAGTTAAACTAAGTTATGACATAACTCCCTTGAAAAAGTCTTTAAAATACAGATCATCTTACATAGACCACACTAGCCAAATTAGACATTTCGATTGGCTAACATATTTTACTGGTCAAATCGCTCACGTTATTTATTACGAACCAGATCAAGGCGGAAATTGTGAGAACATAACCCCATATATTGACGTGGGCTCGATGAAAGTCCCCGTTGAGATTAAAATGCCAGTTAAGGTGAAAAGTTTTTTTGTGTCTCCGAATCATGCGCCAGTGTATTTTAGTTTATATGAATTTACAATTTCATTATTGAGTTACTTAAAAATTAACAATGTTCTAAAATAAGAAGACTGTGGATAAAAATATTTCGTAGTTTTTTGCGAGGTTAACGCCGGAGCATTAATTCTTTAGTGCACTTTGGACAAAATTACGATTATGTCTTTTGTCTAAATCTTCGAAATTTTCTTGGGAGCTTCATAATCCACGATATGTGGAACACCATTAAGTTAAGGAATAATATAACGTAGATAATGACATGAAAATAAAAAAGATTAAAAAACAACAAAGAGGTTTTTTGTCTAATAAGTTTTTACAAATAAAGACGAATACAAAATTATTTCTCTGGCGCCTTTTTGGCAGGATTAAGTATGGTAATTTTATATTTCTTGATTCTAATATGATTATGTCAAATAATCATAAATCAGATGGAAGAACGAAGAGGCTTCGTAAATACTCCAATTATTTTATAACTGACGTAGTGTCTAGGGAAATAGACGATCTCGGCAGAGGTGGGTTAAATTGTATATTTTCTCATAAATATAAAATAGTTAATTTTTCCGATTTACGTAAAATTATACCTTCGCTTTGTCCGGTTTATTATAATTTTATTTCCTGGATGTATAACCCAGCGAATATCACAACACCAGAATTTTCTCTGCATTTATTGCAATCTTTAAAGTTAAGGGGTAGAACTCTCACCAAAGATCAGGATACGCTATATAATTATCTTATGGACCGTTTAAAGAGTGGTGCAGAAAATAATACAGATGCCTTAGGCCATCCAAAATCTCTTTTGGCAAAAAATATTGATCTTAGCGCGTTTCAATATTTTAAGAAAAAAATAAAAAATCGTAAATCATCAAACCTACTTAATGATTATAAAAATGTTAGTATAATTTTGTTATTTGCGTTATTAAATAAAAAAAATACTAGCTTTGTAACAGCCGATCGTGATTTGCTGGCTGTTGTATTGACGCTAATTGATAGCATAGTGCAGGGAATGGCTTTCCCTTATTTTTTTCTGCCGACATTAACAAGACAAGATACGAATAATCTCTTGTCTGGTAAGCGAATTACTCGCTTTATTGATTTTAAAAAATTCGAGGAGTATATCGATAATTTACGAGGAGATATATTAAGCTCTTCTTGGCAAAAAGATCACATCTTTTTCAAGATAAGACTTTGGGACACTAAAAATAAATGTTTCGTTGAAGATTTAACAATTAATTTTAATGATTTAGAGCGCGAAATGATTTTAAATATGCACGGATCTTTGTCGTGTCCGTATGCCAAAAATAATACTCATGGTAATTGGTTATTTTATAGATATTGGCCCCCACCATTAAAATCACCTAATGTTCTCAAAGTTTTATTGTCCGCTAAGCCGATAAAAAATAGACGAAATGTAGACGTTCCAGAGATTTTTCATCAGCAGACTTGTAAATACGCTATAGACGATAAAAATGATAAATTGAAGGAATATTATGGTTTTTGGTGTTGATTTTTATTTCGTTAGAAAAATGATACAATTACAAAATATGTTCAAAATACTTAAAACCTCAAAAAAATCTCGTGCGCGGTTGGGAAAGTTGAAATTGGCGCATGGAGTTGTGCAGACGCCATTTTTTATGCCGATTGCGACAAAAGCATCGGTAAAAACGCTGGACAGCGCGGATATTAAAAATCTCGGCGCGGAAATAATTTTATCCAACACTTATCATCTCTTACTTCGTCCGGGAATGGAAGTAATGAAAAAAGCCGGCGGACTGCATAAATTTATGAATTGGGGCGGCGCGATTTTGACTGACTCGGGCGGATACCAAATTTTTTCTCTGGCAAAACAAAGAAAGATAACCGAAGACGGCGCGATTTTTCGTTCGCATATTGATGGCCGGCAATTTACTTTGACACCGGAACTGGCTTTGGAAATTCAAAAAAATTTAGGTTCGGACATCGCCATGATCTTGGATGTTTGCGCGCCGTATCCCGCCACGAGGAAAGTTGTGGAGGAGGCAGTGCGGCTTACGACTTCGTGGGCAATGCGTTCTAAAAAAATAAAAAATAAAAATCAGTTGATGTTTG
>JBAYGM010000138.1:0-3226 GCA_041666705.1 Candidatus Altimarinota bacterium
GGAGGCAAACCAAAACCAAATTCTTCCACTTTAACGCCTTCTTTTTTTGCAACAGAAAAATGTCCAAATTCATGTATTAAGACTATAAGAGAAAAAATAACTATAAACACGATCACTGTGAGGAGGATATTCATACTTTAAGATTATTTTGATAATTAATTATTTTTAAATCGACATAATGTCTTGCTCTTTCTTTTTTCCAAGGCTATCGATCTCATTATTATGATGTTCAACTCTTTCCTGAACCTTCTTTTCCGCAATCTTAAGCTCATCTTCGCTCATTTCCTTAGCCTTTTCCAAATCCTTAAATTTACCTATAAATTGCTGTCTTGATGAACGAATTGCAACCTTTGCCTCTTCTGCGATCTTCCAAACAAACTTAGTCAAATCTTTACGTCTTTCTTCTGTTAAAGCGGGAATATTCACGCGCACGACAACTCCATCATTAACAGGTGGTAAATTCAATCCTGAAGTCTGAATAGCTTTTTCAATGGCTTGTAAAAGCCCTTTATCCCAAGGTTGAATTTGAATCGTTCTTGCGTCCGGAGTTGAAATATTCGCCAAACTTTTCATGCCCTGCTTTGAGCCATAAGCATCAACTTGAATATGTTCAACAAGAGCAGCGCTTGCACGACCGGTTTGAAGGCGAGCAAACTCACCTGCCATATGTTCAACAGCTTTCTTAAAAGAAACTTCCGCTTCCTCAATAATATTCATTGGTATCATATTGTAATTTGTTAATTAGTAATTTGACATTAATTTGTCATTTGCTCATTTGTTCATTTGTCATTTCACCATAGTGCCAATATCGCGCTTAAACACTGCTCTTAACAGATTTCCTTTTTTAAATATATTAAATATAAAAATCGGTATTTTTTTGCTCATACATAATGATACAGCCGATAAATCCATAACACCAAGTTTTTTCTCAACAACTTCACGCGCGCTTATACTCTTTATTGGTTTTACATCTTTAAATTTTCTAGGATCTTTATTATAAACAAAATCAACATTTGTAGCTTTAAATAAGGCTTCGGCACCAATTTCAACCGCACGCAAAGCCGCAGCGGAATCAGTTGTAACATAAGGCTTTCCGGTTCCTCCGGCGCAAATCAAAACATCATATTTTTTAAACATAGAAACTGCTTTTTTTGACTCATAATCAGGCAAAACAGCCGGAACGGATAAATTTGAAACCGCCTTAACCTTGATCCCCTTTTCCTTAAACATATCTTCCAAAATCAAAGCATTCATAATCGTCGCCATCATTCCAATCTGGTCCGAGTGAACTCGATCCATCTTCAAGTCCGCATTATCACGATGACGCCAAATATTTCCGCCACCAATAACAAGCGCAATCTTATAACCTTTTTTAACTATTTCATAAATATCTTTCGCAAGATTTTCAATATATTTAATATCAACATGCCTATCTTTACCCTGTAAAATCTCGCCCGATAATTTAAGGACAATTTTTTTCATCAAATTTTAGAAAAATTTAAACAAAATATAAGCCGCGACAATTCCAAGGACAATTCCAACTGCAAAAACTACAGACCAATTCATATTCTTTTTCTCTTCTGTATGCGCATTTGCAAGGTCGGTAAGCAAATTTGTTCGCAAAATCAAATCATCGTTCGCATGCTTATCCATCACGCTTTTAAAATCATGATTTGCCATCAATTGAACAAATTTATCAAATTTAACTTTAACAAAATCTCCAACTTCATCCGTATCAAGAATTTCAGCACCATCATCATCTTTATGTAAACCAACACCCTCCATAGGCTTCACTTCAAATTCATTTTCGGCCTCCACTTCATCTTCCTCAACTTCAACTTCGCGAACCTGCTCGAGCTTCTTCTTTTTTGAGCCCGTACTTTTAATATGTAATTCTTTCATAAAAATTGTGTTATTTTTTCTCTTATGATTTTAACACAAAAGAGCTAAAACACAAAAACTCACTCATCGTCAGAACCAATGATAGACGCAGAAGGAGCATCAACGGCTCCTCCATCATGAACAATATATTCTGCAACACCGGATTCCAATAAAAATTCTGCAGAAACACCAAGCCTTCTAGCTAAATTCGCCATCAAACCACCAATAGGCCTAATAAGAACCGTTGGAACTTCTGATCCGAATGTATCTTTAGGACCAACGTGAATAGCTCCCAAAGAAGGAGCAGATTCAGCTTTCCAGTCACCGCTCGAAGGCAAAATAGATTCAGAAATACAACCACGGACAATATCTATGATGGCTTTCACGGGAACTTCTAAATATTCAGCAACCGCACCAGCAACATGCTCCAAGCCACCCTCTGTTGTTCTTAAAATCCCTTTGTCGCCCATAATATTTTTTTTACGCATGTATTATAAATACTCACAACGATAAGTCAAATCTTTCAAAAACCCACTTTTTATGGTAAAAATGAATTATATAACAACATTTTCCATGTCTTTAAAAGCAAAAATTCAAGAAGATTTAATCACGGCGATGAAAGCCAAAGAGCAAGCAAAAATGGATGCGCTTCGAATGCTTAAAACCGCAATAATGAAATTTGAGACTTCCGGCGAAGCGAAAGAAGCAACAGATGAAGAAATCCTCCAAATGGTTCAAAAAGAAATCAAACAAAGACAAGATTCAGTAGAGCAATATGAAAAAGGTGGCAGACCTGAACTAGCCGCAAAGGAAAAAGAAGAAATCGCATTCTTAAAAACATATCTTCCACCACAACTTTCCGAAGAAGAAATCAAAAAAATCGTTGAAGATACAATTAAAGAAGCAGGAGTAACAAGTAAGCAAGAAATGGGCAAGCTCATGGGAGCCCTTATGCCAAAAGTAAAAGGCAAAGCCGACGGAAAACTTGTCAGCCAAATTGTGAATCAGCTTTTGCAATAGCTTTACAATAAAAAAGGAGCCGGATTCCTCCGACCCCTTTTGTAATTTCGAATTTGAAATTTATTTTGGATTTTGTGCTTCGGATTTAATTTGTCATTTGCTCATTTGGCATTTGTCATTTCTAATACATCCCGCCCATCTCCGGTGCTCCTCCATGGCTATGCTCTTTCTTTTCTTCCGGCAAATCAGTCACAGCCGCTTCCATTGTAAGAAGAATTCCGGCAACAGAAGCCGCATTCTCAAGAGCACTTCTTGTAACCATTTTTGGATCAATAATCCCCGCTTCTTCCATATCAACAAACTTATCATTTTCAGCATCATAACC
>JBAYGM010000139.1:0-3176 GCA_041666705.1 Candidatus Altimarinota bacterium
CGGTAAAGAAATTCCAACATTTCACGAGAAAGATCCTTCAAAATTACCTTGGAAAGATTTGGGAATTGATTTGGTTTTTGAAGCAACCGGTTTGTTTACGGATAAGGTGAGCGCGAGTGCACATATAACAGCCGGTGCAAAAAGAGTTTTGATCACAGCTCCTGGCAAAGATATTGATGGAACGTTTGTTATTGGAGTGAACCATAAGGATTTTGATCCTGCGAAGCATTTTATTATTTCAAATGCATCTTGCACGACAAACTGCTTGGCTCCAATGGCAAAAGTTTTGCATGAAAATTTTAAGATTACAAAAGGTTTTATGACGACTGTTCATGCTTATACAAATGATCAGAGGACGCTTGATTTGGCGCATAAAGATCCAAGAAGAGGAAGAACGGCTGCTCAGAATATTATTCCAACTTCGACAGGTGCTGCAAAAGCGATTGGTGAAGTTTTGCCTGATTTAAAAGGAAAATTGGATGGTATTTCACTACGAGTTCCTGTCGCGGATGGTTCGATTACGGATCTTGTTGTTTGGGTTGAAAAGCCAACAACAAAAGAAGAAATCAATGCCGCTATGAAAAAAGCTGCAGAAGGGGACTTGAAAGGGATTTTAGAATATTCGGAAGACCCGATTGTTTCTTCAGATATTATTGATAACAATCATTCTTCGATTTTTGATGCACCGCTTACAAAAGTTTTGGACGGAAATGTTGTGAAAGTTTTCTCTTGGTATGATAATGAGTGGGGATATAGCGTGAGGAGCGTTGAATTAGCAGCCTACATTGGCTCGAAGAGCTAATTCAAAAGTCACACCAACTCACATCAACTCACTCCAACTCACACCAAGTCACACCAAGTCACACCAAGTCACACCAAAAAATTATCAATTACAAATTATCAATTAACAAAATAAAATATGGCGAAAGTAGCACAAGAAAGAGATATGTTACATTTCTTTCGAAAACTTCATTTTTCAGCAGGAGAATTAGCCAGAATCAGACAAATAATTAGACCAAGCGGTCGCACAATCTTTTTGCCTTATGATCAATTTATTGAACATGATTGTAGACATCTTGATGCTGAATCTGATGCCGGAAACGTTGATTACATCATGAAATTGGCAATTGATGCAAAATTTAACGGTGTTGCTTTTCATTATGGAATTTCAAAACACAATTGGGCAAAATTTGATGGCGCTATGCCGCTTATTTTAAAGCTTAATGGAAAAACTTCATTTCCATCACAAGCAAAACCTCTTAGCTCTTTCACGTGTTTTGTTGAAGATGCTGTAAGACTTGGAGCTGTCGCTGTTGGTTATACAATGTATTATGGCTCGCCAAGACAAGACGAGGATTTGCCACAGCTCGCAGGTGTTCGAAAAGAATGCGATAGATATGGAATGCCTTTGATTGTTTGGGCTTATCCACGCGGAGAAGCTGTTGATGCAAAAGGTGGTGCCGGTGCTTCTTATGCTCTTGAATCTGCCGCAAGAATGGCTGCGGAAATGGGCGCAACAGTTATCAAATCAAATCTTCCAAAAGCCGCAAAACCTGAATATATGGAAAATATGGGAATTCCTGAATATTACAGAAAAGTTGAAAAAGAATTGCAAGCAATTAAAGGTTCATTTGAACAAAAACGTGAACGCGCAAAAAGAATTGTAAAGGCTGCAAGTGGCGTACCTGTGCTGTTTTCCGGTGGTGAAGAAATTGATTTGAAATCATTGCGTGAAAATGCACAAGCATGTTTGGATGGTGGATGTTTTGGTTTTATTTTCGGGAGGAATATTTGGAAAAGAGATTATAAGACGGCTATGACGTTAACGGCTGAGCTTGCGAAATTGTTGGATGAGACGCCGTTGCCAAAACTATAGAAAATAATTTCTAAGTGCTAAACAATTGTATATGGATATAAAAGAACATCTAAAACAAAAAGGGATTGATGATCGGCTTGTTGTGCTTATCGAAAAGCTTGCTAGTGCTTGCGTTGATATTTCTTGTGTTGTTGAAGCCGGAAAGATGTGTGATAAAGCCGGAACGTGCAATACATTTGGAGAGGAACAGCTTGCGCTTGATGTTGCTTCAGATCGTTTGATCTCCGCTGTTTTAAACAAATGTGAGGATGTTGCAGTCTACGCTTCGGAAGAGCTTGAAGAGGAAATCAAGACTGGTCATGATTCGCAAGATAATTTTGGCGTTGCATATGATCCTCTTGATGGTTCTTCGCTTGTTAATGTGAACCTTGCCGTTGGAAGTATTTTTGGAATTTATAAGTGCAATACTTTTATTGGTAAAAAAGGCGATGATCAGGAGTGTGCAATGATTGCTGTTTATGGTCCTCGTACAACAATTGTTTGTGCAACAAAGGCCGGAGCGCATGAATATACTCTTTGTGACGGTAAATTCAATTTAACCAAGGAAAATTTACATATAGATAAAGAAGGTAAAATTTTTGCACCCGGAAATTTACGTGCTTGTTTGTACAATCCGGGATATCGAAATTTACTTAATTATTGGCTTGATAAACAGTATACGCTTCGTTATTCGGGAGGTATGGTTCCTGATATAAATCACATTTTATTAAAAGGAAAAGGACTTTTTACATATCCGGGCTATAAAGATATGCCTGATGGAAAGTTGCGTTTGCTTTACGAATGCGCACCAATGGCGTATATTGTTGAACACGCGGGCGGAAAAGCCACTGATGGCAAGATTCGACTGCTTGAAAAAGCTGTTACAAGTCTGTCTCAGAGGACGCCGATCTTAATTGGGTCGGAAACCGAAGTTATGACCGCGGAAGAAATGCTTAAATAATACATATGCCGCAAAGTGACGAGTTAAAGAAAGAAATCGAACAGCTTGTCGTGCGCGCGAAAGATGGTGATTCCGCGTCATTTGGTCATATTTATGACATTATCGCGGATGATATATATAAATATGTGTTTTTTCGTGTTTCACATCAGCAGGATGCGCAAGACTTGGTTGAAATGATATTTATGAGAGCTTGGGAAAATCTTAAGCGTTATAAAGAGGCTAAGAATTTTACGTCTTGGATTTTTAAAATCGCACATAATGCTGTGATCGATCATTACAGGATGAATAAGCGCATTGAAGAGCTTACGGAGGATTACATGGATGATAAGCGCGAGCATAGTCCTTTGCATAACGCGGAAA
>JBAYGM010000140.1:0-3141 GCA_041666705.1 Candidatus Altimarinota bacterium
CATCGCTCTCTTGATCGCAATCGTAATACACGAATTTTCGCACGCATATGCCGCAGACGCACTTGGTGATCCAACACCAAGACTTGCCGGACGCATAAGCTTAAACCCTTTAAAACATCTGGACATTGTAGGCACAATAATGCTGTTAATCGTAAATTTCGGATGGGGAAAACCTGTTCCAACAAATCCAAAGTATTTCAAAAAACCACTCGCCTACGCAGCTTTCACGGCTATAGCCGGCCCTCTGTCAAATTTCTTGCTAGCGCTATTAATTGCGATTTTCATGAAATATACATGGAGTTTTTTACCTAGTTGGGCATTCGATTTGTTCAAAATAATAATACAAGTCAATATCATGCTTTGCGTCTTCAATTTAATTCCAATTCCACCGCTCGACGGTTCGCATTTAATCGGACTTTTCATTCCGCAAAAATATTCAAATGCATACATGCGCTTCATGGAATCCGGCCAACTCTACCTTATTCTTTTTATTGCCGCGGATTATCTTTTAATTTCACGTTGGTTTGGCTTCTCGATACTCGAATCCATCGTCGGTACTGTTTCAAAATATCTATTGATGGTTGTTTTTCTCGGCGCATAAAATCCCCTTTATAATTTATAATTTTAAATCTAAAATTATAGGTGCTCTTTCTTGTTCGTGAAAAACCTATAATACTCTCTCTCAAGCACTATATGGGATTTCAATATTTAGCCTGACCGTGGTCAAGCTGTGAGACGTCCCACCTCTTTAAAACGAGGGTGTTAGTATTTAGGCGAGTACACGGCAAAAAGGAGCTTTTTGAATTATCGAATTAACTCAAAAGACCAAATTTCTTTTTAGAATCTTTAAGCAACGGGCTTGTTGGATCTAAAGGCTTATAAACAGCACCGTCTCCGGCCCACTTTGAAATGACAAGGGTAACAAATTTAGCACCGCTTCTCGTCATATCTCCTATCACACGTTTTACGTCTTCGACATCAGCCGCAAAAGTAGAAACTTCAACGCCAACTTTACCAAGAATTGCTTCATCCTCAGGTCCAACTGTAATTTTATACGCTCCAGAGTAATCCATGTTTTTTTGTTAGGAAAATAAATATACAAAATACGCCAAAATAAGTCAAACTTGAAAAAACTTGGATTTTACGTAGAATCAAAGAGCGCTAAAGTTTCCAAGTTTTGAAATGCCGTGGTAGCTCAGTTGGTAGAGCACAGTCTTGGTAAGACTGAGGTCTCGGGTTCAATCCCCGATCACGGCTCCATAAACCATAACCTCCCACATGCCCTCAGTAGACCAAATCATCGCCTTCGTCTCCCCTTTCGTGCAAGCATACGGATATATTGCAGTTTTTACATTATCCATCCTTGAAGCCATGCCGTTAACGGGCATTGTCGTTCCAGGCGAAATCATCATTGTACTCGGAGGATTTTTCGCAAAAACCGGTGATCTAAATTTAATTTATGTAATTCTAGCCGCAGGGATTGGCGCAATCATCGGCGATTTTATAGGATATATTCTCGGCTACAAATTCGGCGAAAACCTGCTTCGAAAATATGGGAAATATTTATTTTTCAAAGAAGCACACTTTGAAAAAACAAAAAAATTAATGCATGAACATTGCGGAAAAAGCCTTTTTATAGGCCGTTTTAATAAAGTCACGCGTGCATTCGTCCCATTCATCGCAGGCTCTTCAAAAGTACCATTTTTAAAATTCATGATTTTTAACATTATCGGAGGATTAAGCTGGGCAATCGTTTACGTTGGAGTCGGTTTTATTTTCGGAAAAAGCTGGGAAGTCGCATCAAAATATCTTGGAAGATTTATACTTATCGCAATCGCTTTAAGCGCAATAATTATTCTCGCATACCGCATAATCAACAAACACAAACACATTTTTGCAAAATACCACTTGCACGTTTTAATGATTAACATAGCCGCACTTTATTTGCTCGGAAAAATGATTGACGATGCCGCAAAGGGCGAGCTTATGGCAAAAATCGATTATTGGATAAATATAAAAATCACCGTACTTTGGCACCCATATTTCATAAAATTTATGATGGGAATAACTCAAATCGCAACACCATCAACTTTAATAACCGTATCAGCTGCGCTATTCTTGACACTCGCTTATCAACAAAAAATCTATCATTACTTCTTGTTAATTTTCAGCATCGTCGGCGGAGTTTGGATTGAAATGTTTATGAAAGGAATCGTTGAGCGTCCTCGCCCAACAAACGCATTATTTTTTGTCGACAACTATAGCCTTCCAAGCGGTCACGCAACAATGGCATTCATATTTTTCACAATGCTCCTCTACTCCTTTAAGGACGATTTCAAAAGCGCACTCAAGAAAAAACTTTTCATAACAGGATGTATTTTTGGCTTTTTACTTATCGGATTCAGCAGAATTTTCTTAAATGTTCACTGGTTCAGCGATGTAATTGCGGGCTTTGCATTAGGGCTTTTCTGGATTACACTCTTGATCCTTATCTTCAAATTTGTTATTTCAACACGCAAAAAAACACCTCAGCTACAGAATCCAACTGATCTAAACATGATCAAATAAAACGCAAATTATCCAATTTTAAACGGATTAAAATTCGTTCCATGATCAAAGTGATCCTCTTCTTCACGCTTTTTCAAAAATCTCGTAGCAGCATAAGTTATCGGTGTAAACAAAATTTCAACCAAAACTTTAAAAACATAATTTGAGATAATAAGCGTTAAAAGAAGTTCATTGCTAAAACCTTCAACTCCAAAAAATGCCAGCATTATAAATATTGTAGTGTCAAAAGCCTCACCAACAAGCGTCGAACCAATTGTTCGCATCCATAAAAATTTTCCTTTCATCCAAATTTTCATCTTCGCAAGAATATATGAATTCGAAAACTCACCCGCAAAATAAGCGGTTATGCTCGCGACAACAATTCTTGGCGTTAAGCCTAAAATCTGGTCATAAGCCGCTTGCCCGTTCCAATCCGGAGACGGCTTCAAAGCCCCAACAACTATAAACACAACAGAAGCCAACAAAATCATAAAAAAGCCGGTCCAAATCACTTTTCTAGACTGCGCATATCCATAAACTTCAGTCAAAATATCTCCAAAAATATAACTCAACGGAAAAAGGATTGTTCCACCA
>JBAYGM010000141.1:0-3113 GCA_041666705.1 Candidatus Altimarinota bacterium
TGGCGTTTTGCGGTGATTCCAACTGTGCGATTTCCGTCTTTTATTGCGACAACAGATGGAGTTGTGCGCATTCCTTCCGAGTTTTCGATGACAGTTGGCTCTCCGCCTTGCATAACTGAAACGCACGAGTTTGTTGTACCAAGATCAATTCCTATAATTCTTCCCATAGTTTATTTGGTTTAATTTATATTGTGCGGATTACCGCACCTTTAGCACTCAGAATTATAGAGTGCTAAATTTAAGTCGTCAAGAGAAAATGTGGAATGTAAGTTGTTTTATTGGAAGGCATTGATTTTTTATTGGTTTATATGTTAATTTAGCTTCTTATTAATAAAACCAAATTTATATGACTGGTAATCTAAAGCGTAGAAGAGCCGACTATGATAAAGGGCAAGATTGGCCTGATGCTGTTCGAAATGATGGTATTGCCAGTCGTATTGCTTTTGCGGCACCTGGTACTGAAATAAGATTTCGTGAAGCGACAAGAGCAACAAAAGCGACAAGAGATCTTGTGTATGATGAGATTAGACAACTTACATTTGTGAATGTGGCGGTCGCATTGACCAGAAGTGGCGTTTGGGATCAAGGCGTGAAAAAAGTCGTGGGTTTTGGTCCGGAAAATATTAACGTTTCACCCGCTTCCGGTCTTGGTAATATTATGGATAAAGATTATAAGGATATGCTTGATGGCTGTGACGTGGTTGGTGATGAAGCTGAAAGACATGTTTTTGTTAATTGTGTCCTTGGAAGACAGATTAGAGAAAGTAATATTATTCATGGTTCTTTTGATTTTAGTGAATTTTCAGATGAATTGGTGGATATAGTAATGAAAATGGTTGAGAGCAACGACTTTGGACAGCTTAGTGTTAGACCTGAAACCTTTATTGGTTTTTTATTTGATTCATTCAAATTATTCCTTGAGTCTAAAGGTGCTATCTTTAATGAAGAAGGTATTAAATATCGCGGTGAATTAAAAAGGATGGATTGGGCGAAGATGTTGCGTTCTTGGGCTGATAAAGTTGTTCGCGGTTTGGGGAATCATCCAAAGACATTTTTAAGTAGCCATTGACAAACTCAAATTATTAGTTAGAATAGTTTAGCTAATATATTTTGAACTTATATTTATGACACTTGTAGCTCCTGAAACTTCAGGAAAATTAAACGCTGTTGAAGTGATGGTTAGGGCCTTATTTGCGCCCGAGAGTGGAGAAGCGCGAGCTTTGTTGAAGGTTATTGATAGATTAAAGAGCAATGTTGCTGAAGATGTTGCTGCGTCTTTAGATAGATTACCTCCAAAAAAACCGCTTCGTAGTTTTCATTCAAATGCAAAAGACGCATCTTTTATAGTTGGGCGTGATCGCAGGCCTGAAACTGTTGCTGTGACACAAAATAAAGTTTTTATATATCCAAGATCTGCAATAGAAAGATTTCAGATTTTGTCTGAAGAGGCTCCTAAGGCTAAAGCGTATATGGAAGGCCTTAGGGTCACCGAATTGATGTCTAAAGTCGCTCAGTTTTTTGCTGAAAATTGTGGAAGATTTGTAACAGGCAGTGAAGTGGATGCAATTGTTAAATCTGCCGGTGGTCATACTTATGGTGCTATGTTTGCAAATAATTTTAGAAATCTTTTGAATGCAATTCCCGGTGCTGCCAAATATCAAATGCTTACAATGTACGTTGAATATTCTGATACAAAAGTGCGCTGTGGCGGAGATCATGTTGCCGTTTATGGTTTGTTTCCAAAATCAATGACGCCGGAAGAGCTTGACGAAAAATTAGCGGATTTTAACGTATAATATTTATGGCAAACGATTTTCCATTTGAATTGTGGGATATTCTAAAAGATTTAGCCGTATTGTCGCCTAAAGCTGGTACTCCTGATGTGCAGGCTCTAATCTTACATATTGATGAGATGAGAGGAGCTACTACTACAAAAGTTGCTGCTTCGGGTGCTTATTCGCCGGAAGGTATTGTCATTTATCGAGAAAGATCGCATAGGAAGAGAGGCGCACCTGCCAAAGTTGTTATGTATCCTCCTGAAATTCTTGATAGATTCCCAATCGTGGTCAATGAAGTCGATTTTGCTAAGAAGTGTTTTGAAAGAGAGTTTGGACGAAATACTCGTAATTATAGTTTAGGTTTATTTTTAGCTGAAAACATTGGTAGATTTGTTCCATGTGATCTTATTAGAGACGGTCTTAAACGGGGACGTAAAAATGCGTCACATATTTCCGTTCCAGTTCAGATTGCGAATTTTAAAAATCGTCTTGTAAATTTGGGTCTACCTTATGAGATTGAAACTATTTATTTGAGAATTGATCGAGTCGGTATGGGTATGGGTAGGGGTTCTTCTTATAAAGCGGCTTATAGATTGGTTCCTAAAAAAGATGTTTTTGCCGTTACTACAGATAAGCTTTTGATGAGTTTGAATGCGATGGATGCTGAGGCGGTGAGAATAACGGATGAGCTGCAGGCTGGTATTAGAGATATAGGGTCTAGGATTGATGCATTGGAAGGGGAAGTTGAAGCATTGGATTTGCCTGATCATTTTCCACAAGAAGGGCCTGGTGAGGTTATCAGTTCTGTTGGGTTGAAGCACGAGGATGTTTCGGTTGTTGATTCGGATTTTTTAAAAAGATTTACAGTTCTTCCTGGTGCGGAAACGGCTGCTTTAGATGTTGAGAAATTGTTTTGGAGGGAAAAACCTTTAATGATTGCTAAGCGTACTTTTCTTAAAATTTTAGCCGGAAAATTTGGTTGTTTTATTTTTGATGAAGATATTAATGTTGAATTGGCTGCTTCCGGTATTGACGTGAATGGCTTCCATACCGCTACGAGAATATTTAATAGTTTGCATGGCGGTTATAGCAGATTTGATGAGTTGCCTTATGCATTGGAAAGAATTTATGTTTTAGTTAATGATAAAAAGAAGCCTGCTTGTCGTCTGATTCCAAAGATCCTTTGATTTGACTTTTTGTAATGTCGTATGATAGTTTAAACCCCTATATTTTTAAAAAATTATGGAAACACGAGATGATCATTTAGAAAAGCCGCAAGGCAACTCTGTATTAACTGTTCAGAAAGCTTTTGAATCATTTGCCGCTATTCTTGAA
>JBAYGM010000142.1:0-3099 GCA_041666705.1 Candidatus Altimarinota bacterium
ATTAAGTACTTTAAAAGTATCTTTTACCTGATAAGCCCAAGAATAATCACGTTCTTGCTGAGTATTAACTTCATCCAAATATGATGTAACCAAAGAAACCTTTAATAAAGTGCTTGGAGGCAATGGCGTTTTTGGAGTAATCTTCCATTCTTGATCTGAAATTTTTTCCAAATCATAGTCTACTTTTGGCTCAAGCAATAAATTCTTTTGTATCAAAGCAGCATCAACCGGTTCTTTACTTTTCAAAACATAGGAAGAATTAGCCTCCACTCCCAAGCTATCTAAACCGCTTGGTTGAAGAGAAAAATTATCTTTTGCATTGGCCGTGCTAATTATTAATTTAGAAAAACCCGAAAACAAATCAGAATTCCCATTTTGAAAAATAGGCAAAACATAACTGTTCACCAACAAGATAGCTACAATCAATACTGAAATCGCGGCCGGAATCCAGAACTTTGGTTTTCGAACCGTTTCTACGGTAAAAGGGATTTTAGACATAGTTTTGTATTAAAAAATAATAAATTAATTAATTTATTCCCTGATTTGAATTTGCTTCCAACACAGACAAAATAATTGATAGAGTAAACAATTTCACCTCCCTATTCTCCATCGTTTCAGCTATAATAGCAATATATGACGAAAAATCCTTTTTATAATGCAGGAACGGCTCTTTTATACATTATTCTTGTAGTCACAGGCATTAGCGTTGGAGGAAAATTGGCAGGCAATTCAGAGGGAAATTACTTGATACCTATTGGCATGCTTTCATTATTCGTACTTTCAGCCGCAATAATGGCATATATCTTCTTATACCAACCAATCGTTATGCTTTTAGAAGGCAAACGCAAAGAAGCAATTCGCTTATTTGGAAACACAATCGCCATATTCGCAGGCATCACATTTATTATATTTCTAATAGCGCTAATCGCTCTCAAGTTAAATATACAAATTCTAGCTTTCTAAGCCACTTTCTTCACTTTTGTAATCAAACCGTTATCATCATAACTAATTTTAAACGATCCATTTTTCGCCTTTAATGTGACTTCAAGCTTTCTAAATTCATCAGGCAAATCCTCAATATGAAAATCAAAAGCGGTTTCAGGATCAGCGGATTTTGGAAATTCAAAACGCGCCTTTTTTACAACCGAATAAGGCATGTAGTCCTGCAAATAATCACCTTTCTTCGGATTAATATCACGAATCTCTATAATCGGCATAAAAATATGCCCTTGTGGAAAACGCTCGGAAACCATTAAAAGTCTTGCGGAATTATAAAGACCTCTAGGCGTTAAAAATACACCATTTTCACCGTCACATTTATTTAAAGCGGGCTTTTCAAAAGTTATCCCCATGCCGGCAGTATGCCCTTCATAAGGCTTTGCAAGTAAATCATCAATAAATAAATCGCCAAAACCTTTATAAAATTCTTTAAGTCCGGGTTCAAGGAAATTACATAAAGAAAGCAAAACGTCATGCTCTTCTGCAACCTTAAAGACACCACTGCCCTTCTTGAATACCCCGCCGGTCCTCACGGCAATCGCATCTAGTAATGCAGTAATCTCTGCTTCGTCAAGAATATGATAAATACTTATCCTCACCTCTTCCGCAACTTGCGATAATCTCTTCAACCATTCCAAGCTTTCTTCATCATTTGAAACTTTTGTCGTCACATGCGGATCATACCCACAAGTCTCTCTAACAAACTTATGAAGCTCAGGATACTTAAGATAATCTCTAGGGTCGGAAGCGTGATAAAAAACAGGCCTTGTTTTGCCAAAAATACTCTTAAATTTCAAAATCAACTTTTTAATCTCATCAAAATCCATATCGCCTCTAACGCGCGGTACGGCATCAAACATACATTTAGGACAAGCTCCCGAACATCCAATTGATAGTTGAAATGCAAAAACCTCATTAAAAATCATTTCCAATTCCGCATCAGAAAACCTCTTATCCAAAGATAACGGCAACTCTCCGTCAGGAATGGCGGATAAAGCCGCTTCAGAAACAACATCAAGCTTTACCCTATTTTCTTCGCCTTTAATCCACTTTTCATAATAACTAAATAAAGGAATATAAAACAAAACAGACAATTTATCTCCGGCTCTTTCCAGAAATGATTCCAAGCCACTGCTTGCAACGAGAACGCCAAAAAAATTCGCTAACTCACGCGGCGACATTTTAATTGCGAATGATATATCTTTTGGATTATTCAAAAGCTCATCAAAACATTGTTCACCGCTATCTCCAGGTCTCGCTAGCATATTAATACAATAAACGAATAGCTTTTATTATCGCATATTGTCACAATTAGTCAATGCCATACTGTTTTAGCTCGTGCTAAAATCCAATTTAAATAAAACATTGCTAATATGTTAAATTCGTGGCAAAATATCTTCTAATTTTTCCTCATGATGAAAATAGCAATCACACACATTCCGGACAACGGATCAATGCATGCAAAAGAGACAGTAAACGTCAATGCACTGGAAAATGCAATTTGGAAAATTGTAAGACAAACTGCATCTAGCATAGCATGTTCCGTTCTCATACGCCTTCCTTTAAATGAATCATTAACAAGAAGCTACAAACCAACCTTAGAAAATAGACTTATACAATATTTTAACAGGCAAGAAAAATTTAAATTTTCAATTGATAGTCTTTTAGTAGTCGACAGAGGAAATGGCAGAACATATTGCGGAACATTATACACAGTTAAAAGATATGAAAATGGTAAATACGTCTTAATGAACATACATGCAAAACCACCATACGATAGAGAAGAAATCTATGACAAATACTGGGTGGAAAAACACTTTCAATACATGTAGCTGATTAAACGAGCTTGAAAACTTCTCGATAAACGCTAAAATATCGTTGTTAAATTCAATTCACCTCGCTCCTAACTGGAGCCAAACCTCCATGACGATCCCTCTAATAATTTTCGTTTCATCCACCTTTGCCACATTTGTCGGCATAATGTCCGGTGGTGGCAGTTCCGTAATAACGCTACCGATATTTCTTTCATTAGGCATAAATCTTCCACTTGCGGTCGCAATTCACAAAATCGCAGGATTTTTCTGCACACCGGTTTCCTCA
>JBAYGM010000143.1:0-3094 GCA_041666705.1 Candidatus Altimarinota bacterium
ATTGAAAAGAACGGCTGTTTCATATTGCTGATGCCCGCAGAATGATTTACGATTGTATCTTCAAGGAAATATTCAAGATCTTGTTGAGGTATTTCACGCCTTCTTTCAACGTGTATTTGGTCGGCGATTTCAAGGAGTTTTTCTATATAAGAATGTTTTTTTGCTGATATAAATACGATTGGCACCCATGGTAAAAAGTCGAATTTTCTTTGTATGTCTCGAAGTATTCGATTTTGTTTTTCTTCATCTAGTAAGTCGGATTTATTAACCGCTAATATGAGCCCTTTCTTTTCTTCAATTATTTCTCCTGCGACATGACAGTCTTGGCTTGATATTCTTTCGTTTCCGTCGATTATCAAAACTGCGATTTCGCTTCTTTCAAGCGCTTTTAATCCGCGGAGTACGCTGAGTTTTTCCATGAAATGCCTTTGCTTTCCTTTGCGCCTTATTCCTGCCGTATCAATCAAGTTATACGTTTTGTCACCGCGTTTTATTTGAGTGTCTATTGAATCGCGAGTTGTTCCCGAAACGTCTGAAACAATTATTCTGTCTTCGCCTAAAAGCGCATTAACAAGGGACGATTTGCCTGTATTTGGCTTGCCTATAATTGCTATGCTTATACCATATTTTGATTCAACTTCTTTGTGCGGTTTAATTTTTTTTGTTTTAAATCTTTCTTCGATTTCTTGTTCAAGTTCGCGTATTCCTCTTCCATTTATTGCTGAAACTCTTACCGGTTCGTTGAATCCCAATTTGTAATATTCGGATATATTATCTTGGAATTTGCCTGAATCTTCTTTGTTTGCGACCAAGATTACTTCTTTTTTGGATTTTCGAAGCAATTCGGTTGCGGAAAAGTCATCAAAAGTTGCCGGAGCTGAGCCATCTATTGTGAATATAATCAAATCTGCTTCCTGAATGGCAATTTGAGCTTGTGTGTTTATTTGTTCTTCAATGTCGTCTTTGCCTTCGGATTGGATTCCGCCTGTATCGACCAGTAATATTTTATAATCGCCAATTGTGCCAAAGTGATATATGCGATCACGCGTTGTTCCCGCTATATTTGAAATTATAGCGACTCTTGCGCCTATTAAGCGATTAAACAGTGTTGATTTGCCTGTATTTGGCTTGCCTATAATTGCGATTACCGGAATCATGTTTTCATTCTAGCTTGTTATTTGCTAAAATGGAATGAGTATAAATAAAACCCTTATATGAATAAAAAAATCTTTGTTAGCGCGTTGATGTCGATTTTTGTATTTTCGTTGTTTAATTTTGCGGCTCCTATGACAGCGAGCGCTGAAGTTACATGGGGAATTTTGCCTGCGACTGAAAAAACCGTTAAAACGTGCCAAGAGGATATAAGAATAAATGAAAATAACGACGGTGCTTATACTCCTGAGCTTATTGCGTGCGCCATTAAAACCGGCGAAATACATGTTGGTATGATTCCTTATTTTATTACTTATTTTATTAAATTTTTGCTTGGCATTGCCGGTTTGATCTCAGTTTTGTTTATTCTTTTCGGGAGTTATCAATGGACCGTTGCGGGCGTTACAGAAAAACAAGATGCTGCTAAAAAAACAATTACAAATGCGATTATGGGGTTCGTTGTAGTACTTCTTGCTTTTGCGGTTGTATCAATTGTTCAGGCTGTTGTGACGAGTTAAAAAGTCACTTATTTTTACAGCAAAGTTTTCTATGGAGAATTTTTCTGCGTGTTTGCGAATTTTTTGCGGATCGAATTTGTCGTGCATTTTTTCAAATTTATAAATTGCGGCTTCAATTGAAATCGGATCTTGTTTATCGAAAAATATGCCTGTTATGCCTGGGATTATGGTTTCGAGTGCTCCACCGGCCTTATATGCTATTACCGGCGTTCCTGATGCCATTGCTTCAAGTGGAGTAATGCCAAAATCTTCTTCTTGTGGGAATATGAGAGCTTTTGCGTTTGCATAAAGATTTGAAAGTTCGTTTTCGGAAACGTGTCCTAAGAATTCAATATTTTTGCTTGCCATTGATTTTAATTTTTTATATTCAACTCCTTTTCCGACAATTATTAGTTTTTCGTCCAATCCATTGAAAACATCTAAAAGAAGGGAGAATTTCTTGTATGGAGTTAGGCGACCGATTGCTAAGTAGTATGTTTTTGGTTCATTGCTTATTTGAAATTTTTGAGTATCAACCGGTGGATGGATAACTTCGGAATCGCGTTTATAGAATTTTTTTATTTTTTCTTTTATATATTCCGAATTTGAAATGTAATGATCCGGCCTGGCGGCTGCAAGCTTATCCCAAAGCCTTATCCTATGTAAAAAAGGTTTTGCTATAAATTTAAGAATCGGGTTCATTTCATATTCTTTTATATATGTTTTTGCGTTATCCCAAACGTATCGCATTGGCGAATGACAATAGCAAATATGTAGAGTTTTTGGTTTTGTGATTATTCCTTTTGCGCATGCGTGTGAACTTGAAATTACAATATCGTATTCATCCAAATTGAACGATTCGAATATTTGTGGCATTAAAGGAAGAAAAAATTGATGGCGTTTTGATGCGAATGGAGTCTTTTGTAAATATGAAGTTATTATTTTTGCATTTTTGAATTCGTGGAGATTTTTATTGAAAAGAGTTGTATAAATTGGCGCGTTTGGGAACATTTGATGAATCGCATAAATAACGCGTTCCGCTCCGCCGCGATTCGTTAGCCAATCGCAAACAATTGCAATTTTTGGATCTTTGTGAGGCATGTTTTAGAAATGACAAAATCTAAATGCCAAATGACAAATTAATTCCAAAGTTCAAATGCCAAATGACAAATATAGGATAGAGATAATACTATCTAATATCAAGCTTGAAGGTTTTTTCAGACGCTTTTTTAGCTTGTTCTTGTTCTTGAAATTTTTTGAACTCTTCGCTGTCTTGGAAGTCTTTTTGCACTTTAACTGGTTTGTATTTGTTTAAAACGCTATTGTCTTCAATTGTTGTTGGTTTGTCTAGAATTGTGTTCATTATTTTTTTGGACGGATTGTTCCCTTCGATATGATCGAGTGCTTTTGTTCTAAAAAGTTTTATCACATTGTTGTCCGGATCG
>JBAYGM010000144.1:0-3068 GCA_041666705.1 Candidatus Altimarinota bacterium
CACCAAAAAACCTCGTATATCAGGCTGCAGAAATGATTAAAAAATCCTGCAGAATTAAAAAAGGCGTCGAAATTTTTATTGATAAACATATTCCGGTTGCATCCGGTTTTGGCGGAGGGTCAGGCAACGGCGCAACCGCGCTTAAAGGTTTAAATGAACTCTTTAAATTAAAACTTTCAAAAGCAAAACTTGAAAAATTTGCGGAAAAACTTGGCATGGACGCGCCGTTTTTTATAACCGGCGGCACGGCAATAGGCACGCATTTTGGCGAAAAAGTTCGCGCGCTCACTCCCCTAACAAGCTTAACGCTCGCCTTATTCGTTCCAAATAAAAAATCTCCATTAATCGCAAAAACAAAGACGATTTATAAAAAAATTAATACAAAATTAACCGGCAAAGAGCAGAAAAAAACCAAACTTTTATTAAAAGAATTAAAAGCCAAAAAACCGCAGAAGCAAGTCATTTTAGACAACCTTCATAATGATATAGAAATCGCGATGGACATTTCTGAAATAAAAAAAACACTTCTTCAGGCCGGTGCATCTCAAGTTGTTCTTTCCGGAAGCGGCCCGTCGGTTGTTGCGTTTTTCAAAAACAAATTCGAGCGAAAGATGTGCTTAAAAACCTTGGACGCAAAATTCAAGAAGGCTTATAGGATGATTTTGGCAACGACGTAAAGCCAAAACCCTTGACAAACTCCCAATTCTAGGGCAAAATAATTGCCTTAGAATATTTACTATGGAAAAACAATGAATGGACCAAGTGTAAGCGCGGGTGAAAATGGCGATATTTTGCACCAGCAAACAGTAATGCTTTCTGAAATTGATGAAAAAACCAGAGATAGACTGGTGGGCCTTGCGCGCGCAAGATTGGCTGGCGATGAAAGTGTGCACCAACAGCTTAGTATATTTTTTCGTCAAAGGCATCTCCCATATCCGGATGAAGCCGGTTTGAAACACATTGTTGATAGCAACGACATGGCGGTCGAAATTCCAGAAGAAGCGGACGAAATTGCCGAGGCTTTCATTGATAAAAAAGAACAGTATTCACATCATAGATATAGAGTAGCAATGAGGCCAATATTCACAAGGGCCACTTATGAAGCAACGGGCAAGCTTTTAGTAAGAATAAGGGAAAACGATAATGCTTTGTTTGAAGCGCTTGAGAAAGCGGACGAAGGATCAATAAAAGACATAATCAGAAAGATATATGCAATTTGGATGTATTCCGATAACGAAGGATTGGAAAGAGATCCAAAAGTGGTTGCCAAAGTATTGTATAACATGGCTTATGGTATTTCATTAATGAAGCAGGACGACGATGCGGATTTTATAGAAGAAGCTCATGCAAAAGTTGTGGAATTAGACCCTGAACTAAAAGGTGAAAAAGAAAAACTTGAACATAGCATGCGAATTTTTGATGAACTCGGCCCGATGTTTGGTTCCTCAAAAGGGGTAAGCGTATTGATGGAGGACGAGGGAGAAGCAAAAAGATTTGCGAGACTTATGACTGAATTTATACAATCTGTCATGGAGCATAAAGTCCAAATAATAGGGCTGGAGTCCGGCGTTTATGGATTGGCATACGAAGCTCAAAGATTAAAAAATCAACTTGAAGGGAAAGCCGTACTACCAAGGCAAAAAGTATCATCATGCGGCTCTGTCGAAGACATATGCGTGGCCATGATCCTTGCCGAATATGGCGGAGATGAATATAGGGACATTTTCAGCAGAGCGGTAGAGTCCGCGGGCGGCAAAATGATAGGGATAAGAAACGAGTTGTTAGAATCGTATTTTGCAAAAGGAGGAGATCTTTCGCGCCGACTGGTGTGTAAATACATTACAAAAGAAACAAAATTAGAGGACCACAAAATAAGGTTGGAAAAGATAGCAGATGTGTTGCATACAGCAAACCAGATAACAGCAGAAGGGGTTCGTAGAAGAATTGCGAGTAAGTCGCCAATGAGACCAGGAGAAAAAGAGGAGATGAGCAGAAAGGCTAGAAGATTCGCAATTACGGTAATAGCTAGGATGATTAGTGAAGACGTCATTAAGGCAAAAATAATAAATGGGGGAACGACAAAGCGAGACTTTGAGTATGTGATAGACAAGGTTGTTTTTTTGATACGAGTGAGTTTAATAACCGGAGAAGAGGGAGGAGTTTTATTGGAAGAGATCGGGAAAGACATTGGGGGGGAGCATGTACCGGGAGGGCTTGAATTGAGCGAGGAAAGGGTAAGAAATTATTACGATCCTGATCAGTTGGGAGAGGCATTTTATGCTGAAGCCGCACAGATATTTGCTTATAAATTAAATAATTATAACGCACAAGTGGACGTTGATCTTTTTAAAGATCACCATATATTAAGCAGAGAATTTTTAAGATATTTGTTGGAGATTGGAATGGAAGATGGGGCAGAAGCGGCAATGGCTTTTTTCAAAAAAAATAGAGAAAAATATGAAGTAATAATGAAAAATATGTCCGCATCTGAGTTTCTTGATTTGCAGGGCTTTAAGTTAGAGATAATAACCCCAGCCGTAAGAGACGAGTTATATAAAATATTTTTCTCAAATTTAAAAGACGCAAAAGAATTTATAAAAACTTTAGCAGTTGCATGGATGGGTAAAGGGGGAAGGGAAAACTCAGATCAAGGGCTGCAAGCACATTCAGTTAATACAGATATAATAACCGCAAATCTACTTAGTGAAAAAATGGTTAGAAAAGACCCATCGGTATTAGATTATTTGATAGAGATGTTTGGGCACAATAATCAAGAATATTTCTATGGCCCAGGAAGGTTGTTGGCAGAAGCGATATCGGGTTTGAGCGAGAGAAAGCCGAAATATAAGAAGATATTGGAGGGGTTAATTTTAAGCGAAGAGGATCTGAAGAACGTTGTTAAATGTCTAAAAATCAATAGATGTCTTTTGGCCAGGATGAAGCCTCGTGATAGACGCGAATTCATGGAAGAATTCTGCGCTTTGCCGATATTTTGGGCTGATGGCGGAGCGCGTACATCAGCGCTTCAGCTTGCAGGTAGATTTTTCGAAGAAGAGGCGGACGCCAAA
>JBAYGM010000145.1:0-3062 GCA_041666705.1 Candidatus Altimarinota bacterium
AAACAATAGACAGTGACAACTATCATACATTGAATGATCCAACTAGGCCGTACGTTGTATTGCCGGCATATACATTAAAACTACGTCCGGATGAGATAGTAATAACAATTGGCCAAAGAAGATACACAACGCGCCTTCAACTAAAAAGCGCTGTCGCAATAACAATAGGAGATTTTACGGAAGGATTAAAACTTATAGATGAAACCAGAGGAAGAATTTTTAGCGGAGAAATAGCGGCAACGTTAAGAAGAATGATACAAATGGAAGTAATGTAAGCCTATTTTTTATATTTATTATCGGGCCCAAAGGTGAGCATACCCTCACCTTCATTTTTCGCAACATAAAATTCGGCTTTGGACTGGATTTTTTGGCTTGCTTGAGCTAAAATATCAACAATAACATAATCTAAAAAACATGACAAATTCAACGCAAAATATAATGCAAAATCAAGTTCAAAATAGTGCGCAAAATCAATCACAAATTCAATCAAAAAATACACAAAAAATTCTCGAAAAAGATCTCCACGCACGCTTCACTTTTTATGGCAAAAACACACTCAAATGGAAAAGAAAATGCACCATCCTTTTACCGGAAATAGCAAAATATCGAATATGGGAAAAACACGGATTTGAAAGCATCTATGAATATGCGGCAAAAATTGCAGGAATGAGCCACAACAACGTTAATGCGGCACTTTGGGTTGGGAAAAAGGTAGAAGACAAGCCGGAATTAAAAAAATTAGTAGAAGAAAAAGGCATCGAAATAATTCGTCCAATCGCAAACATCGCAACCAAAGAAACAGCTGCATTTTGGGCGGAAAAAGCTAAAGAAATGAGCAAAAATACGCTAACCGCATATGCAAAAGAATACAAAAAATCTGAGCTCAACTCCCCTTGCGCCGGCGCAAAAAATTATTACGAAAATCAAAATTTATTTTCTGAGATAAAAACGCAAAACATATCAATGGAGCTCGAGCCGGAAATCGCAAACCAACTCCAAAAACTCAAAGGTCAAGGAAATTGGAACGAGCTTATGCAAAAACTCTTAAAAGCATATCAAGCACAACTTGAAGCCAAAAAACCAGTTCCACAAGAAAGCGCAAAAAGATATGTGCCAGCGAAAATTGAAAAATATGTACTAGCAAAAACAAACAACACATGCGCATTCCCAGGTTGCACAAAAGAGTATAACTATCTTCATCACACATGGAGATTCGCACTAACGAAAACGCATGACCCGGATACACTCATTCCTCTTTGCAAAGAGCATGAAAGAATGGCTCACGCAGGTCTGATAGAAAACGAAAACTTATCGCCGAAGTTTTGGAAAATAAAACTTGAGGCAGATAAAGCCAGTGAAAAATGGCAAAAAGTGGACAAATGGGTGACGCAACATTACAGCAAAGATTACGCAAGAAAAAGCACAGAAAATCGCACAGGGCCATAGGCGGCGCAAAATCAAGGCCGAGCTAACACACGACGCACAAAATCCACCGAAATTCACATTTCCCTCGACAAACCGATTCTTTTTTATATACAATAAACGCGGTTCTGAAATTTCAATAAATTTCGGCGCCATAAAAAATCTAACCTCTTTCTATATGGTTGAGAATAGACAAAGGCAATCGGGCGCTTTTGGAATAGTGACGATAATCGTCATCACCGCAATCATCGCAGGTGGACTTTCTTATTCCATGAAACCTTCATACGCAGAAGAAAAACAAGATCTTGAGAAAAAAGTGGATGATTTAAAAACACAACTTAACGCGGCACAAAACACACTTCTTGCCGCAGGAATAAGCCAATTAGATGAAAATAAAGATCCAAATGCAACAATCGTTGATCCAACCGCAGGCGTAACTCCAATCCCAGGCCAAGCGCAACAACAAGCCGAAGCACAAGCCAAGGCCGATGCGGAAAAAGCAAAATTTCAACTAACAAAAACCGTCACTCCAATGGTTCCGGCAGCAGACGTTAAATTTGCAAGCTGCGGAGTTTTATCAAATTATTCATCAAAAATCTGGTATCCAAAATTGCAAACCGCAGCAGCGGAATTAAAAATCGTATTAAATCCAACTTCGGAATCGTGCTTTTCTGAAAACGGCGGAATTTTAACAATAGATACAATCGGCCCGGACAAAACTTGCACACAAACAGGCGCAATCTATAATTTCAGCCTTTCGAATAACAACTTTATACGAGCAACCGTAAATAATAAAAACGTAAAAGGATGCCTATCTTGGCCAACCGTGTTCGGAAAACGCGAAGGCACAATCATTAAAATGGAAGGAACTTTTGGCGAAGGATGCAGAACAACAATGTACTACGATTATGACTTCATCAAAAATAATCTCGAACTCAAAAAATCGCTTACAAAATGCGATGGAAAACCGGACCAAACAATCACGTACTAAAAAACTTATAAAAAATAAATATGCTAGACCTTAAATTCATACGAGAAAATCCAGACGCTGTAAAACGCGCCGCGGAACTTAAAAAAATCAAAGTTGATATCGATAAATTGCTCGAACTGGATAAACAAAAACGCGAACTCCTCAAACAAACCGAAGATATAAAGGCAGAAAAAAATCGCGCCAGCGAACAAATTCCAAAACTGCACGGCGAAAATAAAGAAGAAATTTTAAAACGCATGAAAGAGCTTTCTGCAAAAGAAAAATCGCTCGATGAATCGCTTAAACAAATCGATGAAGAACTAAATCATTTGCTTCTTTGGGTACCGCAAATTCCATCTGAAAAATGCCCACCCGGAAACGATGAAAAAGATTATAAATTAATAAAAACCTGGGGCGAACCAAAAAAATTCGATTTTGAACCGCTCGACCACATGACACTCGGAGAAAAGCTCGACATGATTGATACGGAACGCGGCGTAAAAATCGCAGGCTCAAGAAATTATTTTCTAAAAAATGCCGGCGTCAGACTTGAAATGGCAATCCTTATGTTCACGCTAGATACGCTCGCAAAAAAAGGGTTCACGCCATTTTCAGTTCCGGTTTTAGTAGAAGACAAAGCCATGATTGGCACAGGATACTTTCCGGGCGG
>JBAYGM010000146.1:0-3041 GCA_041666705.1 Candidatus Altimarinota bacterium
AAAGGAGAAATGTTTGGTGTAGTGATTGACTCTGAAGCCATATATCAAACGCTCTATGATTTGTTCATGTTGATTTGGGGACACGCTTCAACTTCTTAGCAATTTTTGGAGCTGAATATGAAATTGGCTTTGGATTTTATTTTTGATGAAACGTTGAATTGAGCAGAAACAAAATTGAGATGAAGTTTAGTAAAAATCGTCCCCTGAAAGGGGCTGGGGGTAGATTTTTACGTAAAAACTGAATCCAATTTTGTCTGCGAAATGAACGTTGAGGAAAAAATAAATCCAAAGCCTTACATACAGTCTCAAAATTTGCTAAACTAATCTCATGGGAAAGAAATCCTCCTCAAAAAAAATACACAAAGGGGAAATTCCTGCAAAGCCCGCGCATCCGCACAAAGAAAAGCATTTCAAGAAAATCCCAATGCTCGGTATTGTTTTGATAAACATAATTACAGTTGTTTTTGCCGGATTTGTTATTTGGAAATATGTCAGTATGGTTGTGCCGATTAGTAGTCTTCTTCCGGAAGATAAAACAATTGCTTATACGGAAATGAAAATCGATGGCAATGATAAAGAAGTTCAGGCTTTTTTCGATATGATCAAGTCAAATCCGCTTATGCGAAAAGAGCACTTGATGGCGCTTGTGGAAGATTTTACGGGCGAAAATTTTAAGACTTCGATTCTTCCATGGCTTGGCAGAAATGCGGGAATTGCGTTGATTGGAAGCGCCAAAAATGAAGATCAAGCAAATGTTCTAGTGTTTGTTGAAGTAAAGGATAAAAGTCTTGCTTTGGAGTTTTTCAAAAATATGGGACTCAGGTATAAAAATGATGCACTCACGGAAAATGAATATAAAAAATATATAGTTTATTCGTATAAAACCGGTGAAGCATTTTCATTTACATTCATTGGGAAATACGTTGTTGTTGCGATTTCCGAGGATGCGATGAATGATTTTATAGATGGGATTATAGACTCAAACAGGCTTGCTTCGGGTTACGAAGTCGATTTCTCAAGAACATATGTGAATCCGAAACTTATTTCAAAATTTTCAGGATCGCAAGATACGAATGTAAAAAATAAATATTTGATTACGATTTTCGATCCGTTGATTACGATTTTCAAGAACACATGGATTCGCGCAAATGTTAAATATGGGCATGTAAACGCCATAACTACAACGGAACTAAAATATAAATATCAAAAAGGCCCAAGCTATGACACCGAACTTATTTCATATTTTCCATCAGACATTAAATTATTTTATGGTGGCTCAAGTCTTATGAGTCAGATTGATAATTTGAGTTCAATGGTTGAGCAAGAAAATGCAAATCTTAAAAAAACCATGAAAGAATTAATTCTTTTTCAGATCAAAGATACCTTTGGTGATATTTCCATCGAAAATGACATTTATCCGCTTATACAAGGCGAATATGCATTTGCGATTTCAGATAATAATGACATGATGTTTGGAATGAAATCCGGAAAAATTGATGAAAATAAATTGAAATCAATGATAGTTGCGATACGAAAAAGTCCATTTATGAGACGAACAATAAGAAATGAAGACAGCGTTGCGGTACAATGGAATGTACTTTTTTTCGAAGATGCGTATCGTGGGATGAAAACATTTGGCGTACAACTTGAACAGGCGAAATGGGGCATATATGCGGCAAATGTGAACGATGTACTTTTTGTAGCTTCAAGCCTGGATTCATTAAAAAAACTTATCGATACGTACATCGACAGGCAAAATACATTTGCGGAATCAGACGAATTCAAGAACGGTCCGGAAAAAGTTTTAGGTGGCGCGGACGAGATTTTCTACGCAAATTTATACAAATTCCCTGATTTCATGGCAAAAATTTCAGATTATCTAACGCCTGTGAAAGTAGTGAGCATTGGCAGAGAATACGAAGACTACAAAATCATATCAAATTGCATTATTTTGGTTGAATAATGGAAAAGAAAATACATAAATATTTCGGTGCGGTTTGGATCGGAGTTTTTGGCATAGTGATCATCATTTTAATCAATTCTTTGAATTCATACGGACGCGGAATGAAGATTATTTCGCACGTAAAAGAGTCTTCAACAGGCATTTATAAAAACATGATTGAGGCGGGCAAGTTTGCGGAAAAATCAGATTTTGATTCTGCAAAAAATTTGATATCACAAGTTGAAAATGAATCTGAAAAAATCAATCAAGATTTGTGGTTCTTGAGCGGAGCCGAAGGTATACAAACAATAAAAATTGGCAAATATTTAACATCAGCGGCGACGAATTTCTTAAATATTATAGAAGGAATAAACAGCATAGGAATCGGCTTTATTGACATTAATGCAGATAGTCCAAAAGCATATCCAATCAGCAATAGGATTGCAAAAATAAACGCGGAATATTCTTCATTTATTGAGAATATTGATATGGCGGAAAAAGCATTAAGCCCTGAAGAAACCTCTTTTTTGCCTAAAAAATTCGAAGAAAAGATAAATACTTTTAGCGCGCAAATTAAAAAAATAAAAAAATTAATGCCGGATACACCGTCATTTGTGAAGGGTTTATCCGCAATTCTTGGTGAAAATCAAAAGCAGGTAGTGCTTGTTTTATTGCAGAACGATGCGGAATCAAGACCTACGGGTGGATTTATCGGCAGTGTTCTTTTTACGGAAATTCAAAACGGAAAAATAAGTTTTAAATTTCAAGACGTTTATGATATCGATCGAGGATTTAAAGAAATTGTTGAGCCACCCGCGGAGATCAAAAAGCTCACAGATAAGTGGTTTTTCAGAGATTCAAATTATTCGCCCGATTTCGCAGTTTCGGCAAAAAAAGCTATTTGGTTTTACGAAAAAGAGACTGGTGTAAAGGTTGATACTGTTATTGCAATCAATCAAAGTTTATTAAAAAATATTCTTGAATTAACAGGTGAAGTTTGGGTTCCCGGGCTTAATAAAGCCTTGAATAAAGATAACTACCAAACGGTTCTTTCATACATTATCGAGTCAAAATTAATGGGTGCATTTACTCCGAAAAG
>JBAYGM010000147.1:0-3037 GCA_041666705.1 Candidatus Altimarinota bacterium
AAGACGAAAAAGGAAATTACTTTAGAACATCAGACCCAGGCTCATATTCATTCATTAGCTTACTTGATTTTTATAAGCAAGGCCGAATTTATGTGAGTTATGACGGTAAGGTTATTATTGATAATAAAAACAAGGAAATAAAAACGACAAAAGGAAAAATTGGAATAAAGTATTATGCTGAAAATTTAGGTCGTGGAAAATATAAAATCATAAGATCAATTGATAATATTTGGACAGATATTCCAGGACTGGGAACGGTACCCTCAGAAGATACAGGATACCCAACACAAAAAGTTGAAATGCTTTTGGAAAGAATTATAAGTTCAACAACAAATGTTGGCGACCTGGCAATGGATTTCTTTTCCGGAAGCGGAACAATGGCTACAGTTGCCGAAAAATTAAGTAGGCGCTGGATTGCTTGTGATATTGGGAAATTATCAATTTATACAATTCAAAAACGATTATTAGGAATAGACCAAAGCCGAGACTTAATCGACTTAAAGAAAAAATATAACAAGTTGTCAAAATCTTTTGTTGTTGCTACATCCGGACTGTATGATCTCGGAAAGATTTTTGCGTTACAAAAAGACGAGTATATCCGCTTTGTAAAAGATTTGTTTGAAATTGAGGAAACGAAGACTATAAAAATTAGTGGTGTTGAAATTGACGGCAAAAAAAGAGAATTTTATGTAAAAATTTTTCCTTATTGGGATTTGAAAAACGCCAGTGTTGATGAAGAGTATTTACAAGAATTACACAAAAGTATTGGCGGAAAAATAGATGGTAGATTTTATATTATTGCCCCCGCAAACAATGTTAATTTCATTAGCGATTATCACCCAATAGGTAATGTTCGTTATTACTTTCTCAAAGTACCGTACCAAATAATCAAAGAATTACATAAGGTGCAGTTTAAGAAATTCCGCCAACCACAAAGTAAAAGCCAGATCAACGACTTAGACGAAGCAATCGGCTTTCATTTTATTCGCCAACCGGAAGTAAAATCGGAAATTACAAAATTAAAAGATAAGGTCACTTTGAAAATAAAAAAATTTGAGTCTGCCTATTCGCAGGACGAAACTAGCGAAAAACTGAAAAATTTTGAAAGTTTAGCGATGGTACTTGTGGACTTAAACTATGACGGTGAGAAGTTTATGATGACAAATTATTTCTTCGCGCAAGACTTGCTTAATCATAAACTGAGTGATGAAGAAGTCAATGAAGAAGAAATAAAAAAGGAATTGCAAAAACAAAAAGAAATTACAAAAGAATTTCCGAAAAATGATTGTGGAAAGGAAATCATGGCAATCTATGTTGATATTTATGGCAACGAATTTAAGGAGGTTTTTAAAGTTAAATAAATGTTATGACAGAAGGAATTAAAATATACAAAACACAGGACTTAGTTTTGCAAGTGAAGCAGAACTATAATCCCACAAATCTCAATTTGAAAAAATGGATTGATTTTCTTGATGTACTCTGTGGTGATCGAGAATTTCAAAAAGAAGCGATAAGAGACTCAATTATTTTTCTTGCGTCCGGCGAATATAACTCAATTGAAAGTTTGATCGAGGAAAATTTTAGAAAAAACGATGAATTGCAGAAAAGATATAAAGACGTACGCGATTATCAAAGAAATTTACCCTTACCTCATAAATTTTCGGGGGTGATTGATTTGGCAACCGGTACAGGCAAAAGTTATGTGATTTATGGCATAGCGCAAATTGCTTTAGGGCTTGGTCTTGTGGATAAAGTTTTAGTGCTTTGCCCGTCTCTTACGATTGAGTCGGGATTAAAAGAAAAGTTTGAGAAACTTTCCGGCGACGACAAAATTAAAGCGACTTTACCAGACGACACAGTTTTCAAAAATCCGAGAATTATTGATGCAAATAGTACTATCAAAAATGGTGATATTTGCGTTGAAAATATCCACGCTGTTTATGAACGAACGGGTTCGTCAATAAGCGACAGCTTAAAAGGAAACGGAGAACGTGTTTTAGTATTAAATGATGAAGTTCATCACGTTTATAATTCGTCAAACGAACAGGATATAAGAAAATGGAAGGCGTTTTTACTTAATCCTGATTTTAATTTCAAATACATTTTGGGGTTTACCGGCACAGCATATACTGATGATGAATATTTCAACGATGTTATTTATCGCTATTCAATACGTCAAGCCGTTGATGATAAAGTTATTAAGTCTGTTGATTATGTAGCGAAAGACGAGAACATAGACAAAAACGAGAAATTTCAAAAGATTTACGATAATCATGATGAATTTGTGAAAAAATATCGACTTATCAAGCCACTTACAATCTTAGTTACAAAAGACATTTCAAAAGCAAAGACCCTTCAGGAAGATTTGATTGATTTTTTAGAGAAGAGGGAAAAAATCTCCCGCAAAGCGGTGGAAAAAAAAGTTTTAATTGTTACTTCACATAACGACCATAAGAAAAATGTTTTGGAATTAAAAAATGTTGATGACAAGGAAAATTCGGTTGAATGGATTGTTTCGGTTTCTATGCTTACCGAAGGCTGGGATGTAAAAAATGTTTTTCAAATTGTGCCATGGGAAGACCGCGCTTTTAATTCAAAACTTTTGATTGCTCAAGTTTTGGGCCGAGGACTTCGCATACCGGAAGAATACAAATCGCCACAGCCGAAAGTTAGGGTTTTTAATCATGACGCTTGGAGCAGAAACATTCGCGGCCTGGTTGATGAGATTTTGGAAATTGAAGTCCGCCTCACAAGCGAGATTTTAACTTCTGGCAAACGTTTAAAATATAATTTTGATCTTTATACGATTGACTATGAAAAACAAGAAAAAGCAGTTAAAGCGGAAAAGGACACGGAAATTTTTGATTATTCAAAAGGGTATATAAATTTAGTTGCTCAAATTGAACAAATAGCAAGAGAAACTGAATATGAAGATTTGGGCGGAGTTATTAAGCCAAAAACAACGATAATCCAAAAAGAAGTTTTTGCCGTTGATGATATAGTGGCAAAAATTGTAGAAACTTTTAAGACGAGAGAT
>JBAYGM010000148.1:0-3015 GCA_041666705.1 Candidatus Altimarinota bacterium
ACCTGCTCCACAAATCACAATTTTTACGTCATCGATTTTTTTATCCGCAACTTTCAAAGCATTGATTAGTCCCGCCAGAACAACAATCGCTGTTCCATGCTGATCATCATGAAAAACAGGAATATCAAGCTCTTTAATCAAAGTTCGTTCGATTTCAAAACAATGTGGCGCCGCAATATCTTCCAAATTTATTCCGCCAAATCCAGTCGAAATCTTTTTCACGATTTCAATAAACTTTTTCGGATCGCGTTCATCAATGCAAATCGGATACGCATCCACTCCACCAAATTTCTTAAAAAGCGCACATTTTCCTTCCATCACAGGCAAAGCAGCCGCAGGCCCGACATTCCCAAGCCCAAGAACAGCCGTTCCATCCGTAATAACGGCGACAGTGTTCTTTTTTATCGTGTATTTATAGAGATTTTTTGGATCTTTTGCGATTTCACGTGAGACTTCAGCGACCCCAGGAGTATAAGCCAAGCTCAAATCTTCGCGAGTTTCAAGTTTGCATTTTAAACCGGTTTCAAGTTTTCCACCGAGTTTTTCGTGTAATTCGAGAGATTTTTTATAAACATCTTGCATAAAGCCAATCTACCAAAAATCTCCTATAAAAGGTATTTACATTCGAAGCATAATATGATATAATTATTAGATTTATTGAAATAAAAACAAAAATCATGTTCAAAGAAAACCGCATAATTTTCCAGCAAATTGAACGGGCTCCATCCGGGGTTGTTGCCGAATCAAGAAATGCGGCATCTAAAGTCACGCAAGGGCTCGACGCAAGACGTGAAGCTGTAGATTCAGAAACCCTCGCAATGCAATCCGCTGAAGAGGTTGAAGCATTGTCGTTAAATACGAAAATGACTTTAGACAGAAAACTTGAAGATTTAAAGAAAATTAAACAACGCTTAGTTCAATTTAAGGACAAAATCAATTCATCGAAGTTGAATGGGGATAAGGGCGACAAAGACAGGGTAGTAGGCGCTTTAGGAAAAATGGACAGAACTATATTGGCTATAGATATGGAAATGCAAAAAATAGATAATAAGAAGCGGGGCATGCACGTTGAAGAGGGTCCAGTAATACCAATGTTAGAGAGTGATAGTTTGGGGCTTTACTTACTTGCATTTGATGAGCGTCCGGATGAGTATACGAAAAATTGCGACACTTCAGGTGACAAAGGCGTATGCGATTGGAGTGAAGTAGACGACCCTTTTTTAGTTAAGGATAAATTTATATTAAGGGTTTTCAATAATACGCCGGGTAGAACTGGTATTTCATTTTTAATGGAAAAAACAAGTAACGGTGTAATTACGGTTAAAACATATAATTGGGATGGCAAGCCAACTAATGCCTCGGAAATAAGCTATGGTGATGGTAGATCTGGATGGGTGACAGCTCTGTTTAACAAAATAGTTCACGGAAAAATTAAAGATAAAAAATAAAAAAATATAAAAACAAAAAAAATATGGCAGAACTTGCTATGCCCGACTTAGTTACAAGATTAAAAAACCTCGTTAATGATGAGTTCCAAAAGCAGAACCTTGATATGGCGAGCTTGATGGCGATTTTATTTGCAATGGGACAAGCTCAAACAGCCAGCGAGCTGATCTATACGGCAAAAGCATTTGCTGATAGGTTTCCCGTTATCAACGGATTTTTATATGAAATTACCGCGCAAGAAAAACACGTAATGGAAGAAAATGTACAAACGATCATCCAAAAAATGGTCGCAAAAGACCCAATGAAGGCCGCACAAATTGCCAAAGATGCAATGCAACCGGGTGCCACTTTCGATGCTCTCGCAGCCAAATATCCTGAAATCAAAAATTTTTAAATATAAAAACAAAAAATAAACAATAAAAATATGGCGGTAAACAAAATATTAGACGATAGCGAAAGAAAGCTCGTTACAGATATGGCCGAGGCGAAAATTGCCGAAGCTATGGAGAAAAAAGACGTGGATGCGGTTTTGCTAAAAATAGCAGGAACTCCAGCTACTGCGCCGGATCAACTCCTTACAATTTTCAAAAGTATTGATACATGGCTTTCTACAAGAGCCGGAACGGATCCAAACGAAAAGCAAAAAGTTCTTGCCGAAGTCTATGAAATCATCATGGAACAAGTTGGAAGAGCGATAATTGTTGAAAGAAAACTCAAGGATATGAAAGATACGGGAGTTGAGCTTAAGGTGGGGGATTTGGATTACGCTAAATTGTCAGAAGCTGATAGAAAAGCTCTTATTGGTGAGCATCTTTGGACGAAAGAATACGACGGTAAAGAGCCTGAGCAAAAACAAAAATTAGGACAATTGGAATTAGTAAGATTGTCAGAAGATGAAAGAAATAAAATTATTACAGCAGGTCTATTAAAAACATCAGCATTAAGTAAAGATGCAAAATTAGAAAAATTAGCAAAAGTAGCTGAAGGCAAGTCTGGTGCTGAAAGAGAGGCGATGCTTCTACCTGCTCTTTTAAGAGAATATGAAACGGGCGCTAGAGATGCAGTGGTTGATCTTGGGGTCACGAAAGCAGCATGGAGTAGTATGAATGCCGGTAGACGTACGGCAAAAATAAAAGAAAAGGCATTAACGACGGTCATGATGGACCCTGCTGAGCAGAAAGACTTATTAATAAAACAGATTGGGTTTACGTTAAGTGACGCAGAGATCGACGCTCAAGTCGGCGCAATTCTTCTTTCGGAAGCAACAGAACCTGCAAAATTAACAATTTTAGGTACGGTAAAATTTGATTCACTTTCAGTCGATGAAAGAAAGAAGGCTATAGTTGACGCTCTTATTTCTGAAAATTCAGACGTAGTAAAGCAAAAAGCGTTGTTAGCGGATATTAACAAATTGTCTATTGATAAAAAAAGAGGGTTAGTTGCGAACGTTATTTGGACAGAGATGATTGGAGGTGCAACGGGTGATGCAAAAGCAAATTTGATAAAAGATAAATTAGAAGAAGCTATAAAAGAAGCGAGAAGTGCGATAAGTAATCCTGGCGCAACGCT
>JBAYGM010000149.1:0-2991 GCA_041666705.1 Candidatus Altimarinota bacterium
AAAGGTAATAAAAATCCCCAAGAAATTTTCTATGAAAGCACACAGAAACTCTTTAATCTTCTCTCTCATCACCCATACTTTATATCAGAAGTGGCTCGATTGAGAGATAAATATAAATTACCTCACCAAGAAATCACTGACATTTCTAAACTTCTTCAATGGAAAAGTATGAATAATAAAAAGTGTAATCTTATTGCACAAGATGAAACCTTGTATGGCTTAATCAACGATTTTAAGATACCGCAAGAATTAAAAAAATCAGCTAAAAATTTTGCTTACGATTTTATACTAACAAATAATCTTATTACCCCTAGTATGTTTGAAACGGGCTTAAATATAATAAAATACTCTCCAAAAGAAAAAACACTTAAACTTAATCAGGGTTCAGTTTATGTGGAAATCACCCCTTTTACCACAGAGAGAGAAATGAAAAATAGTTGGGAAAGAATAGCTGAAAATAGAAAAGAAATTCGTAATTATGGAATACCAAAAACTTCAAAAATTGATGGGCGAGTTTGGGAGTTATACAAGCAGGGCTCTATAACAGAAGATATATGCAAAGAAATAAAAAAGGAATTTAATAAAACGTCTTTTACTTATTCTGACGTGAATGCCTCAAAACATAAATACAAAATAGCTTTATCTAAATTAAGAAAGATACAATAGAAAAATCTTGAATTTCACTTATCGTGCCCGTTAATTACCTTATACAGGATTTGTTGTTTCGCGTATCATTCGCATTATGAAAGATGCAAATGAGCGAAAATTCACTACCAAAGATTTTTATATTACAGCATTTCTGTTGGCAAAAGGTTTTTCATTATCTCATATTGACCGAGCTAATCCTCAACAAGTTTACTTTGCTTTTGATTATATAGAAGGCAGGGATAAACTCGTTGAGGATTTTTTGTTTAGTAGGGCGTTAGTCGAGCCCAAGAGCTTCATTTCTGCGATTAAGGAATTGAAGCAACTTCTCCACTCCAATGATTAGCGAACAAGCCTTACAAGAATTTAAGGCTCTTTGGAATGAAGAGTTTGGAGAAATACTACCAACCGAGATTGCCCTTGATGAAGCAATTAACTTATTAACGACATTTAATCATATCTATCGTCCTATTAAGAAGGATTGGGTAGATGAAAATTAAAAAATTATGAAAACTAAAATACGAAGCCCTGCAAGGCTTAATTAGTAAATCATTGCAAAATAAGTTATAATTAAATTATCAATTTATATATTATTTATGAAAAAAATTAACCAAAATGATGAAAGGATTGGAAATTACAGCCGAAAAAGTTCGGAGGATAAAGAGAAGCAAATTTTAAGTATTGGCTCACAAATAGAATGGGCAAGAGAATTTATAAGTAAAAACACTCTTAAAATTAAAAAAGCATATCACGAGGACAAATCAGCTGAAACTCCATATCAGCGTAAAGAATTTGACGCAATGGTTCAAGACATCAGGAAAGGTATTATCAATGCTATCATTTGCTGGAAGCTAGATCGCCTTGCTCGTAATCCCGAAGAAGCAGGAATAATACTTGGAATGCTTAAACGAGGAGAAATTAGACGAATTATTACTAGCGACCGTATTTATCTATCTGAAGACAATGCACTTTTATCTTATATTGATTTTGGAATTGCTGACCAATACACCAGAGATTTAAGCAAGAATGTTAAAAGAGGTCTTCTTACGAAACTAAAAATGGGCTGGTATCCTTCTCGTGCACCACTTGGATATTTGAATACAATTAGCAGAGAGAAAGGCGAAAATATAATTGTCAGTGACCCTGAAAGATTTGATATGGTTAAACAGATGTGGCAGATGATGCTGACAGGACGATATACACCTCCACAAATTGCAGAAATTGCTAATAAAGAATGGCACTTCAAAACTCGAACGACAAAAACTTTTATCGGCAAATCTTTAGCACGAGCTAGCATATATAAAAATATATTCAATAATCGTTTTTATTGTGGTTACTTTGAATATCCAATAGGTAGTGGTAATAGTTATAAAGGAATGCACAAACCAATGGTTACTGAAGAAGAATTTGAAAGAGTTCAATCGCTTCTTGGAGATAATCGAAGCAGACCAAGACCCCTTACACGTCGTTTTGCTTTTACAGGGCTAATGCGTTGTGGTAATTGTGGTGCGTCTATTACAGCAGAAGAAAAGATTAAAAAACAAAAGAATGGAAATGTTCATTATTATGTTTATTATCGTTGCACAAAACGTATAGACGAAAAGTGTCCAGAGAAAACAGTTGAGTTAAAAGAGCTCGCTAATCAAATTGATGTTGTCATTCAAGGTCTTACTATTTCTGACAGATTTAGAGATTGGGCAGTTAAGTATTTGCACGAGGTTCGCCAAAATGAAGCTAGGAGCTACGAGCAATCTTTTGCAGAGAAACAAAAACGAGTTCTAAACATTACCAAGCAAATGGATAGTTTATTATTAAAGTATTCTTCCGCAGAAAATGTTGATGGTTCACTTATTAGTGATAGCGATTATAAGAACTTGAAAACAGCTCTAATGAATGAAAAGAGAACGCTTGAAGGTGATATAGGCAATCACAGTAGGGAGATGGAGCAGTGGCTTGAATTAAGCGAGAGAACGTTTAATTTCGCACGTTATGCACGAACTTGGTTTGCTAATGGTAACTTGGAAACCAAACGAGCAATCTTTGCTTGTCTTGGTTCGAACCTCATACTAAAAGGTCAAAATATCAACGTAGAACTACGTAAACCGTTCAAATTCATTTTTGATAATTTGAAAGACGCAGAAAAGGAATTGGTGCAGGTTAGAACCTCTGAAAATCCTTTATATAAAGGACAGAAAGTTTCTTTTGTCCCTAATTTAGTTACTATGCGGAGGCGGTGAGATTCGAACTCACGAGACCCTTTCAGGTCTAATAGTTTTCAAGACTATCTCCATAGACCACTCGGACACGCCTCCGTTTCATAACCTTACTTTATTTTAGGATTTTTCT
>JBAYGM010000150.1:0-2918 GCA_041666705.1 Candidatus Altimarinota bacterium
CATCAGAAAGGCCTGTAAATTTCCCGAGACTGAAACAGGCTTATCTTATATCGCCGCTTTTGTCAGTGTGATTTTGATAATTCCATCCATTCCGGTTTGGGATATAAAAAATTCCGCTTTTCAGATTTATCTCATAATCGTCAACGCGATTCTGTTTGTCGCCATATATCGGAAACGTATTTTTGGATTTCGGCAAGCTGTCGTCTAATATAATTAGTATAATTAAACCATAAAAAGGAAACTATATGACTCTACTCCATTTTGAATCCATTCCGATAAAAGAATTGCACGAACCGCTGGTAGATTTAAGTATTTATGATTTCGTCCTAGAACCTGTTTATTTCAAGCAGGGATTATCAAGGGATGCCAGGATGTTTCTTAGAAAATCGGTAGCAGATAAATTAATAAAAATTCAGAATAATTTAGAAGGCTATAAATTTAAAATATGGGATGGCTTTCGTTCGCGAGAAGTTCAAAATGCAATTTATCAAAAATTTTGGAATGAATTTAAAAAAGATCATCCAGAATGGGACGAAGATAGGCTTAAAAAGGAGGTTGGCATGTTTGTTACGGTGGCAAATGATTTAAACCGAATACCTCCGCACGCAACCGGAGGCGCGGTTGATCTGACGTTGGTGGATCCGAATGGCAAAGCGCTTGAGATGGGCACAAGTTTTGATTATTTCGGTCCGGAGGCGATGTCTTTTTATTTCGAGGGAAATGGCGATAATGGTCAGGCCAAAGTAAATCAAAAAATTCTGCGAGAGGCAATGTCTGCGGAAGATTTTTCTATTGATAAAGAAGAGTGGTGGCATTTTGATTATGGTAATCAAAAATGGGCGATTCAGTTGAATAAACCCGAGGCTTTTTTTGGAGAAGCTCAAACGCCGAATGCTAAATAGTTCATAAAAAGAGGAAAAAAATTATTTATATTTAACATTTAAATCAAAAAAAACTCCCCACCTTGCGGCGGGGAGTTTTTTTTGTAAAAAAGGTATTAAGCTTTTTGTACGTTGACAGCGTTCAATCCTTTCGGGGACTGTTCGACTTCAAAAGTCACGTTGTCGCCTTCTCTGAGATCATTGAAGGTGACACCGACTAAAGAATTGCTGTGAAAGAATAAATCTTTCTCTTGACCTTCTTGGGCGATGAAACCAAAGCCCTTGTCAGTCTTCTTTTTGATTACTCCGTTCATTCTTGTTTTGAACTAATAATAAGATTGTAAATTGAGATATTTTATTGAAAATCGACTACTTTTCTAAAATAACTTTTTTACATAAACAAGTATAACATATATATTATAAATGGTCAAGGGGTAGCCGGTTCAGCTGATTAGCGCCAAAATAACCGCCCAGTCTCTCTCAAATACCCGATGAAGGTCTCGTCCTTCGGTTTCCACAGGCCGACCTTATAAAAAATCGCCAGCACCCTGACGATAAAAAAAGCGACAATCAATAAGTTTAAAAAATAGATATTATTGGCGTATTTTTCCCCGAGCCAGAAGGTGAAGCCCAGGAGAATAGCCACGGTCGCGTAAAAATCTTTGTACATGATCTCCGGCACATCGTTCAGGACCATATCGCGCAACAGGCCGCCGCCGACCGAGGTGACGGTGGCAAAGAAGACAATCGGCAATAGGCCGAAACCCATCTCGTGCGCCTTGGAGGCGCCGATCAGGGCGAAGACCACCAGGCCGATGCCATCCAGTACCAGCATAAAGCGGTTGATGCGGTGAAAATGTTTGAAGATGATGATGGTGAAGGCGATGCCGGCGATGATCGCCTCCGCATAGGCCATATCAAAAAAATAGAACGGCACATGATTGAGTATCAGCTCACGAATCGTGCCGCCGCCAACCGCCGTCAGAAAAGCGCAAACTAGAATGCCAAAAATATCAAAATCCTTCTTCAGGGCATAATAACTGCCGTAACAAGCAAAAACGAAGGTGCCGAGCAGATCTAAAATATAGATGTGTGACATATTTATATTATATTGCAGAATCAGCGGTTTAGCAAAGTAGACTTTTCCACATTTGGTCAATTTACATTTTTACCTATTTGAGCTAAAATTCAGACAGGAATCCCAGTTTTGGTGTAGTGTATTTATTTAACATAATTAATTAAATATTAAAAAATTTATGCAACAGCTTGAAGCATTTTTTGAGGATCTGTTTTTGAAGAAAATCGGTTACCAGCTTCCAGCCACGGTCAAAGAAACGCTGGTAAAGATTGCGCCTTGGATCACAATAGTTGTTTTGGTGCTGTCCATTCCCGCGATTCTAGCAGTCTTCGGGCTCGGTTCGTTTGTGGGCAGTATGGGCTTGGCATTTGGAGTCAGTCTAGGTTCCAGATATTACCTCGGCATTGCAATTTTGGCGGTTCAGGTGGTGTTGATGGCGATGTCCATCAGCGGTCTGATGAAGCGCGAGATGAAGGGTTGGAAGTTTGTCTATTATTCTTCTCTGGTTTCGGTCGTTTACGGCATCATCTCCGCTTATGGTGTCGGCAGTGTGATTTGGTCGCTACTCGGTTCGGCCATCGGCCTCTATATCCTGTTCCAGGTGAAAAGCTACTATAAATAACACGGAGTTTGATCGGTTTAAAAGCCGTCCCGCTTTGGCGGGGCGGCTTTTTGCTTTGCTGAGATATTTGCTATAATTCAAGATATGGCAAAGGCAAAAAAGAAAAAATTCAAATTAAGACCGGTCAAAAAGGGCGACGAACTGTCTATCTATAATAACATCAATAACAAAAAGATTATTGATAATTTGTCAGTCGTGCCTTATCCTTACACATTAAAAGATGCCCGAGACTGGGTTAAAAAAAGTCTCAAACGGCAGGCAGCTAAGGTCGTTACCGATTTTGTTTTGGCGGTAGATATTGACGGAGATGTTGTCGGTTCGATCGGGTTGCATCGGA
>JBAYGM010000151.1:0-2916 GCA_041666705.1 Candidatus Altimarinota bacterium
AAGGCGGTAGATCTATCCACATTTTTCAGATTGCTCGCAATCATGATTAATGCCGGCGTTCCGCTTATTAAAGCGCTTGATACTTTGGCTGAACAGAACGTTAATAATGTTCGATTTGGAAAAATCATTTATGATTTAGCACGAAAAGTCGAACAAGGTAAAAGTTTGTCCGACACGATGAAATTATATGCCGATGTTTTTGATGAATCACAAATTGGTATGGTGAAAAGCGGTGAAGCTTCGGGTCAACTTGTAAAAACTTTGTCAAATATTGCGGGTCATTTGGAAAAAAGTGTTGCACTCGGTTCAAAGTTAAAGGGCGCGATGATTTACCCGATTGTTATTTTGGTGGTTTTAGCTGCGGTTGTAACAGCACTTATGATGTTTGTTATCCCGGGGATGAAAGACTTTTTCATGCAATCCGGCGGACAAGAACTTCCTGCAATCACACAGGTTGTTATAGGTGTCAGTGATTTTATGATCGCTTATTGGTATTTGGTTTTTGGCGGAATTTTTGGAGCGATTTTCCTTTTTACGGCTTGGAAAAAAACCGCAACAGGCAAATATCTTTGGGACGGCTTTGTGCTTAAAATTCCTGTTATTGGAAATTTGGTAAAGAAAACTGTTTTGGCTGAATTTGCAAAATCTTTTAGCGACTTGATCGGCGCAGGAATCCCTTTAATCAGCGCTCTCAAAATTATCGCAAACTCAACGAAAAATTCGATTTATAAAGAAAAAATAACTCTTGCGGCAAAAGATATTGAACAAGGTATCCCGCTTGCGGAAACATTTAATGATCCAAAATTAATTCCTCCAATGCTGACGGATATGATTGCGATTGGTGAACAAACCGCGCAGCTTGAAAATGTTACGGAAAAAGTTGCCGGCTTTTATGAAGAAGAAGTTGATAACATGGTCAAGGGCTTGCTTAAGGGCTTTGAGCCATTAATTATGGTTGTGATGGGCATTGTCGTCGGTGGAATCGTCGCGGCAATTATGCTTCCAATTATGCAGATGTCTTCGAGTGTGGGGAATATGTAAAACATAAGAAAGAAAACCTTGTCGGTTTTCTCTCTTCCTCTTTTTTCCTTCAAGGTATTTTCCTCCTCACTCATTTACGCTCTGATTTTTTCAAAATCAGACTTCATAATTTTCGCTCGGGACCCGCGAGACCCGTAGCTCAAATTATTCGTACGCTATGAGTTCGTCAGAAAATGAGTTTAAAATTATAGAAATATAAAATCCCTAGACTTTTATAGACGGCATGATAAAATGTTATTTAGTTAAAAAAATAACCCTCACAAAAATGTCTAACAAAAAAGGTTTCACGTTGATTGAGCTCTTGATCGTCATTGTGATCATCGGTATTTTGAGTGTAGCTGTTGCGCCGAAACTGTTAAATTATCCAAAACAGGCAAGGGATTCGCAAAGACAACAAACCGTAGGCGCATTTAATAATGCAATGCAGGCCTATATAGGAAGTACTGAAGGTAAAATCCCCGCATCTGGCGACAAAGGATGCGTAAGCGCTTTTGCTGAATTAGCTCCTTATATAGACATTACCGCTAAAGACCCTAAGTCCCCAGGCGCTCAAAAAATAAACAATACAAGCAACTGCGACTATTATTACATAATAGATCATTCCGGCACTCCTGACACCATAACCGCCTATGCCTTTGTCGCTAAAGTTGAAGTTCCTGTTAGCTCTGGTAATTACGTTGGTGCCGATGGGACTGCATCTACTGCCGCAACACTAATTGCACCTGCGACACCAGCCTCAAACACTACTTACTATGTAGTTGGCAATAAAATGTAATTATTTTTTTCTAAAGCCCTGCCAGTCTTGGTGGGGCTTTTTTTATTCCCCGCAATTTGATTTAAAAATCGTTTTTCGATATTATTGTGGTAATTTAACCCCTTTTTGTATGGTAATTTTTCCACTGCTGCTTGGAATCCTAGTCCTCACCGGATTTGGACTTTTCATCAGCGCGTTCGTGTCGATTCTTAGAAATGCGGAAATAGAAAGGAATTTTAAGCCAATGTGGCTGACGTTTCTATGTGTAACCGGACCGATTGGCGGAATCACATACTTTTTCATGTTCAAAAAGATGAATCGCGCATGGATTGGACTTATTGTCTCGATTTTGGTCGTTGTAATGTATTTCGTAACGATCGCCGCCGCTATTGGATATTCTGCAAACAAAGTCAATAACGCACTTCTTCAGTCTCAAAATTCAAAAAATGCACAGTTTGACGTCTTTAAAAATATGAAGAATTTGGACGGTACTTCTGATGAATATTAGTTCAAATAACAACTGACAATTTTGTCAACCGTAAATGCCACGTTTTTGGCTTACTGCCTTTAAAAAGTGGCATTTTTCGTGTATAATATAAAGAAGTATAGGAAAGACAAAAAAATGCACACAAAAATAAAAACTTTGTTGACGTTAAACCGACTTATTTCGGCATTCATCGTAGTGTCTTTTGTTTTAACGCAGGTTATCGGGATACAAACCGTTTCGGCTTTTAACTTATATCCAAGAGTCGATGCCGAGGAAAGTTTTATGGCGCCGAAAAATATCGAACATTCAGATATGGTTGCTGTGCTTGTTTCCAAGGATATTTATGACAATAGTGACGACTTCGAGGGCTTGAATGAAAAATACGACGGGCTTAAAAATAATACTGTTAAATATCGCGTCGAAAGATACGCTGAAGATATTGCCAAGGTTTTGCCTAAAACTAAGGTTAAAATCATAGTTGTTGAAAATAACGCTGATGCGCCAAGAAAGATTTATGAAGTTTTGGATAAGCTTTATTTTGAAGGAGAAGAAGTGAAAAACACGGTCGCGCAACTTCGTGGAATCGTTTTAATCGGTAATATTCCGCTTCCTGAAGTTGAAAAAAGCGGAAAAA
>JBAYGM010000152.1:0-2913 GCA_041666705.1 Candidatus Altimarinota bacterium
AAAAATATAAAAGCAATATCGCGAACATCCTTAACGGCAGTTCTAAATCTAATTATCGAAAATGCTCCAAAAATACCAATTGCTCTCGCTATACTATCCTGTATTAAAGTTATGATTAAAGCGGTTACAACGGTCATAAGAATAATGGAAACGCTAAATGACTGTGAATAAGAAAACCCTTTATGAGTTTTCTTGTACGTCCAAGCTATAACAAAGCCAAGCGCGGTAGCGATCAAAAGCAAAATAGCTAATTGCAAAGGATCTCCAAAGATCACCACTAAAGCTTTCTTTTTAAAAATATCCATATGTTTTTAGTTAAAAAATTAAAAATAATCGGGTAAACCATAACAAAATTCAATAGCTCCACAATATTTTGAAAACGTATCGCGCGTAAGACTATGCATCTCAATTATATCATGAAACCACCTTGGCATGGCGCCATTAAATTTAACTTCCATGACAGCCAGGTCATGATGCGCACATTCGGATTTAACATTAAAATCAAAACTTTTTATTTTTGCGAAACTCAAATCATAATCAAAAGTAACGCGAAAATTTTTATCAAATTTTGAATAAAACGGCTTCCTTTTATAAGACACAAGCGTAACGGGCTTCATATGATATTTGGAAAAATCGTAAACAAATTCATTAAAAAAATCATTTTTATAATTTTCCATACTGAAAAACGCAAAAGGATTACCGGCAAATAATTCAAAATCCTTAACTCTAACCATAGCTCTATCTTTTAATATGACTGAACCGCTTTTACGTTTCAATTCAAAAAACACGATATCATCACCGTTAAGCGTTTTTTTATAACTTCTTATACGAATTTTTTTCCTATCTATAAAACCATCAAGCTTTTCATGATAACATTTAAAATGTGGTGAATCCATATATAAACTATGTACCTCGTAATAACCATTATCTCCGGCATATTCATCCCAAACCATATATTTCATCAACTGAGGAATGATTCTACCAACAATAGCTTTTGGGATTTGATATTTGAACTCAAATCTTCTAAACGATAAAACAACATTTTTGCTAGATTTTAGCTTCATAAATTAATTTATTTTATTTAAAATACCAATTCTACCGTTCCCCGTATAGCCGGGAAAATATTTCATCATTATATTAAAATCTCCAACGCTATCCAGCCAAAAGACATCCTTGCCGGGATCAACATCAACATTTCCTGCACCGCTAAACCCACCCTCGACATCTGAATATTTTACAAAAATTTCACTATAATCGGTATTCAATTTTTCACCCTCAAAGGTATTTTTATATACAATTTGCTCTTTATTGCCAAAAATCAAAGTATTCCAAACCTCTCCTCCCGCAGAACCAAAAATTTCTTTTTTCTGATAAGCATTAATCCCAATATCTCCATTGATAATCGTATTATTTACAATAACGGGATAAGACGAATCTTTCGATTCTATACCAATATGGCTACCATTAATAAAATTATTCAAAATTAACGGCTTGCTATTCTCTCCAACGCTAACACCCTTATCGCCGGATTTATACATATAATTATCTTTTATAAGCGTTGTACCGCCGGAAATATCAACGGAATCATTACCATTTTCCGCAAATTTATTACCAATAATTTCACCGGACATAAAGTCAAAATCGATCGCATCCGCACTATTTTTATAAAAATAAGAATTTAGAACCTTCGAATTTGAATATTTAAGATTAATCCCATCATCTGAATGAGAAAATTTAAAAGAAGAATGATCAATCACGACATCATTAGTATGATAAGCGGACAACATACCCGATAAATAAAGTCCATTTATATTGGCTTCATTACCGTGCTCCACATTAAAATATTTAAATGAACTCCCGTTGGCACCGCTTTCAACAATAGCAAATACGCCAAATGGCTGTTCGGGATTTTCGGCTTTTATATAAATCGGCAAAATTTCAGTACCTTCAGCGATTACTTTGGAATAAGACAAAATTGAAACTCCAGGAGTCATAATAATTTTTGTACCAGGCTTTATTATTAAAGTTGTATTATAAGGGACAATAATGTCTTCAGAAACAAAAACATTCCCGCTTAAAACTAAATTATCGCCATTTAAGTTAAAAATTTTATACCTATTAAAAGTCTCCACAGGATCAAAATACTTTTCGTCATCATAGTACTGATTAACATCGGCCACGGCATATTTAACGTCATCAAGAGACAATTTAAGCCCGGTAACCACATTTGTAGCACCCAAATCAATAGAATCAATTGCAATATGCTCTTTAAAATTCGTTGAAATATGCAAATCATATTCCGTTCTTTGAACTTTTAATTTTTCGTTCAAATCACTATTAAAAGTCAAATTATTAAAAAAGCTCGTTAGATCTATAACTCCATTATCAAATGTATATTTTTTACTATATAAAATAGGTTCATTAAATTTTCTCAGCTCAACTTCAACCATTAATTTTGATGAAACTTGGTTTTTTAAATTCACAATAAAACGATCAATTTTAATATCGGATAATGATATAGGCAACATAACAACATCAATCGAATTCTCTTTTTCAAATACATTCATAAATATCTTGCCAAAATTCAAATCATAAATAATTCTTTTCTTCAAAGACTTAAAAAAATCTAAATTACGATTACGATTAGTGGAAACAGCACTGTTAAGCTCAACATTGATAACATCGGGTGAAGCGTACAGCTGCAAAGTTAATGCCGCGTTTAAAAAATTCTTCTTTAAATCTTCAAAATTAGCATCAGAGCTTTTTATAAATTCAATAAATTTTTTGTATAAACTTTGCAACTTAGAATTATCGGTCAATAACGATTTATCAAAATCTTTAAGATCATTATCGTATCTTGGAGTACAAGCCATATTATTGGTCTTATTATCTTGATATTTAAAATATTTATTA
>JBAYGM010000153.1:0-2907 GCA_041666705.1 Candidatus Altimarinota bacterium
GTTTATATACGAAGTGTTTTCGTATAGTATACACAATATTGTCTGATAGGCGAATATTATATATAATTACTATTAGTTAATTATACTAAATATAATTATGGACGTCTATTTGAAAAAACTAGAAGATGAGTTGAGGCTACGAAGATATAGCTCCAAAACTGTTAAAAGTTATGTCGGTTGTGTAGCTGAATATCTGCGCGCCAAGCAGAACAATCTTGATTTAGTCGATATAGATTTTATAAAACGATATTTATTATCCAAAATAAACAAAGGCATGTCTTCGCAGACGGTAAATCAAAGCTTGCAAGCGATTAATTTTTTTGTTGGAATGTATTAAAATTTAACGGTAAAATCGATGTCAAATTTGCTAAAATACCAAGCAAGTTACCGATTGTGTTGTCTCGAGAGGAAATTCGGCTAATATTGGAGGCAATCAAAAATGAAAAGCATAATCTGATGGTGGCGATAGCATATTCTGGGGGTTTGCGTGTTAGCGAGGTTATCAATCTAAAGATTAAAGACATAAATCTAGCGGAATTAACAATCCATATTAAGGGCGCAAAAGGAAATAAAGATCGTATCACCATTTTGCCCGAAAAACTGGTTCAAAATATCGAAAAGTTAATTTTAAATAAAAACCTGAATAATTTTGTTTTCGCCAGTGAACGCGGAGGTAAATTAACTGAGCGGACGGCTCAGAAGATTTTTGAAAATGCGTTGCGGGCAACAGGTATACAAAAAGAAGCAACCTTCCATTCATTGCGCCATAGTTTTGCCACGCATCTTTTAGAAAATGGTGTAGATGTGAGATATGTACAGGAATTATTAGGGCATGCCAATATCAGGACGACGCAACTTTACACAAAAGTGACTAATCCGAGTCTGAAGAATATTAAAAGTCCACTGCAGTAAAAATGTTTCAGCGAGTGAAAAATAATATTGCCTGGATTATTTTAGCCGCGTTGGCGATAGGCGCGGTTTTTGTTTGGCTGGCGATTTTTGAGCTGGCGCCGGAAGATAAGATGAAAATAGATTTTTTGGATGTGGGACAGGGCAGCGCGATTTTGATTTTAGCGCCAAATAATAATCAGGTTCTAATTGATGGCGGGCCAAGCAATGCGGTTTTGGCAAAGCTGGGCCAAGCTTTACCGGTTTTTGACCGAAAAATTGAACTTTTAATTTTAACTCATCCAGACAGCGACCATTTGAGCGGATTGGTGGAAGTCTTAAAGCGTTACGAGGTCGGCCAGATTTTGGAAACGGGCATAGCGGCTGATTCGGCAGAATATAAAACTTGGAATAATCTAATCAAATCAAAAAGCATCCCGGTAGTTTTCGCGCAGGCCAATGATCTCGTTAAAATTGCCGATAATTTATCAATTAAGATTTTGTATCCGCTCGGTAAAATTGACGGACAAGATTTTAGCAAAAACACTAACGCAACTTCGATCGTGGGGAAAATAATTTATGGCCAAAATTCCATTCTATTTACCGGCGACGCGGAGGGGCAAACAGAAAAACCTTTGCTGATGCTGGGCGCGAATTTAAAAGCGGATATTTTAGCAGTGGGGCACCATGGTAGTAAAAATTCCACCAGCGCGGAATTTCTAGCGGCGGTGGCGCCCAGCATCGCGGTGATTCAGGTGGGCGCAAAAAATACTTATGGCCACCCAACGCAGGAAGTTTTGAATAGATTAAAAAATATAAACATTTTCCGGACGGATTTAGACAAAGACGTGAATTTTGAATGCAGTCTTGCTAAGTGTGAGCCGGCGCGATAGGATATAGAAAATAGTTCTTATCGCTTAACCGGGAGGTGTTTTATGGCCGAGAATGATGGAGGACAAGGGAATGTCATCAGTTTATTGTCTGAGGAAGACGCGATAAAATATGCCGGACAATATGTTTGCGTTTCCAATTTCGGTTCGCAAAAAGTTATAGCGGCCAGCCATAACCCGCTGGAAGCTTATAAGGCGGCAGAGAAAGAGGGGTGCAAGGATCCGGTAGAATTTTACGTGCCGCAGATCGGAGAAACATTTGTTTATGAACGTGGGGGCCGAATAAGGGATTTTTTAGATTAAGCTGGATAGCCTAATTTTATCTTGGGCTGGCCGTCTGTAGCAGGCGGCTTTTTTATTTTTTTACGCGTCACATTATCATTGCTATAGCCATGATAATGTGACGATGATTTCTCCTCTTTGTCCGTTCTGGAGCGTGGCTTGGTTTGCCAAAATGCAAGTTTTTGGTATGATATAAGTATAATTTTTTATAAAAACTATGAAAAACGAACGAACCTTGGTTGTCATCAAGCCGGATGGCGTGCAGCGCTCGCTGATTGGCGAGGTTATCAAGCGCTATGAGCGGAGTGGCTTAAAGTTGGTGGCCGTCAAAATGATGGTGCCGACAGTTGAACATGTCGAAAAGCATTACACGGTGGACCCCCAGTGGCGGAAAATTACCGGCGAAAAAACGATTAAAAGTTATAAGGATAAAGGTCTTCAGCCGCCCTCGGAAGATCCGCTAGTAATTACGGGAATCATTCTTGAAAATTTGAAAAAATATATGGCTTCGGGTCCGGTTGTCGCGATGGTTTGGCAGGGCGTGCACGCAGTAAAAATTGTGCGGAAAATTACCGGCGGGACTGAACCGTTAACGAGCGATGTTGGCACCATTCGCGGTGATCTGGTTTTAGATTCTTATCAGCTGTCTGATATGGATGGGCGAGCCGTTAGAAATTTAATTCATGCTTCCGGTTCGGTTGACGAAGCCAATAAAGAAATCGCGCTCTGGTTCTCGGAAAATGAAATTATTAATTATCGTCTAATTCAGGAGCAGATTATCTATGATGTAAATTTAGATGGAATCCTTGAGTAACTTTTTATTTTTTCATTTTTAAATTTTAAATTA
>JBAYGM010000154.1:0-2899 GCA_041666705.1 Candidatus Altimarinota bacterium
CCCGCACCCCAAAAGCGGGCGGGCAAAAAAGGAAAGGGGTCGGGGGAAGGGAAATTTTTGCCCGCCCGCTTTTTCCGCCCCGCCCTCGGCGGGGAACTTTTTCAAGCCAAAATTATTTTTCGTGCCAATATTATTGGCGCGCCGCCGAAAAATCAAGGGGTATATAAATTGTTATCAATTTCACTAATCAAATTCACAAACCTTTCTTGGTGCCCACCTTGTATTAATTTTTGCTTAAATAACAACCAATATTCACCAACTGCCTCATCAATATTTAAACTTGTATTTAATAACTCCATAAAAATATTTTCAATCCCACTGGCTGGAATTATTTGATTGTAACCATTTTCAAATACTTTTTCTAAAATTTCTTTGACTTCAAATTTATCAAAATATTTTACTAGCGGTATAATTATTTTTTCTCCGTTTTCTTTTGCCAATGCATAGCTTGTTGATGTCCAAAAAGTATATATCCCCGACTCTTTTATTTGCCGAATAATATCGTCTGGAATATTTTTATTTGTTATAATTTTGATTAAAAATAATAACATTCCTTTGTTTAAAATTTTTTGACCATCACTTTGTACTTGTGCAAAAATTCGTGATATGTCTTGCCCTGATAAATAAGGAACATCAACATTATTAGCGGTTGCAAAATTCTTCAATTTTTCAATTTTATCATTGTGTAAATCCTGAATATAGTCCAAAATCTCTAATATTTTTTCAAGATAAGCATCAAACTGAATTTTAGTACATTCAATTTCATTTACATGCGAAAGACTATTACGTTCAGCCAAAAGACTAATAAGTCTCTTTTGATAATTTCTATCAAAATTACTCCAAACCTTTGTTATATTGTCCGCTATAAAATTATCTTCATGATAATTATAAGAAAAACAACGATCTGCTGAGCAATTTTTATCTTCTAACTTTTTTATCAAATCCCGTGGCATCTCCTTAATAGTACTAATTTGGGAAAACTTTTCATACAAAAATAAAACAATAATTTTCCAAATAAGTGATGTCGCATAATCCCACAATTCATTATTGAGGGCCTTTTCTAGATTATTTCTATATTTATCATCATGATGAACATAACTTAACAATTTTTCTATATCAAAATCATCTATTTTTTTGACTCTTCCAACTTCAAATTCAGAAAAATTGATTTTATCTTGATCTAATTTTATAATTTTAATTTCACCACTCGTTATTTTTATTTCATATCCATCAAATTTTAAGTACTTGTTCAGTTCAATAATAATTTTATTTAAATTATCTTCCTTCGAAATAAAATTTTGTGGGCTTAAGACCTTACTGAATAAAATTTCAAGATTTTCTGTATTATTTAATTGCTCAATTTTATTTTTTACATAAAACCATCTACTCGGAAAACCTTGGACATATTCATCTTTAAATCCAAAATAATTAAAAAAGCCAACTAGATCTGGTCCGCTTTTATAAGGCGCGAGATTATTATCGCCAGTTACAATATTTTTTAAAAAATCAATTGTAGCATCTGAAATTTTCATACGCTATTTTTCAAACATTTTTTCGATAATTTTATGCATTGATTTTTCTGTCTCTATAATATTTTCCTTTAGACTATCGATTAATTTTTGTTTTTTGTCGAACAGCTCAATGATTTTACTTTGATCATCAAGATTAGGTAAAGGAATCTCTTGTTTCAAATATTCATCTCTATTTATCCCAGGAATAGCGGCCTTAATAATGATTTTGTCAATATCTATAACTTTTAAAGCGTAAAATAAATATTTCAAACCCATATTATTCTTATCTATAATCTCAACAAAAAAAGTAGTATCTATAGCCCACGATTGAGCTTCTGTTAGAATTAATTCTCCACACGAACCTTTTCTTCCAATAATTATCGTGGGATCATTAATAAAATATTTATCAATTCTATCAATTAAACCGTTTGATCCATAAACAGCAAACTGACCAGGCTTTCTATCACCTTTTTTGAGTCCTTTCCCATATTTTAAATTGACAATCTTTCCCAACTGAACATATTTGCAATCAAATTCATCAAATACTTCTTGGACATTTGTTTTTTCCCTCTCAACTTTTTCAATCAAGCTGGTAGCTTCATCAATAATTGCTCTTTTTTGATTAAGTTTTTCAATAATTTCTTTTTGTTTTTCAATAGGAGGGAGAGGTACTTCAATAGATTCTAATTGTTTTGCGCTAATATTGGGCTGAGCGCCACCAACAGCTAATGACAAAACTTTTTCTTTATAGTATTTACTTGAGACTATATAAAATAAAAATTCTGACAATATTTTTGTTTTTTCTATTATTTCATATTTACCTACCCTTTGATTTAAAAGCTCTGGAATATTTTTCTTATTAATCATTCCTATTTTCCCAACAGTTGCCCCCGTCATCGCTATTAAAATATCTCCTGCTTCTAACTTAAAATTTTTATATTTATCTAAATAATCATGAGGTAAAAATTTACAACTACTCAAATTTATTCTACCATCTCCAAAATCACCTATTCGAATTAGTGCTATGCCATCATCTATATAATCAGTGCTTTTAAAAGCAAAGCCACCGATAACCTTGCAAATATTACTCAGCGGGACAATATCAAATTCAGAATCTATTTTTCTCTTTTTATATTTACCTGCGACTAAACTCCAGTTATTATCTTCTATGTCCTTAATATCTGCCCACCATGATTTTTCACTTTCAGCTTTTGTTAATTCATTATCATTTTTTGGCGGTGTAAAATCATTTTTTGCTTTAAAGGGAAACTTTTCCCAAAGTATCGGCAAATCGTCTTGTTTTATTGGTCGCCTCTGCGAACCTAAATCAAAACCATCATTTTTGACATCAAAAAACCAAACCTTTTGAGTACCTAAACCTTTTTTGA
>JBAYGM010000155.1:0-2830 GCA_041666705.1 Candidatus Altimarinota bacterium
GATTAAATATGCAAAAATAATTGACGAAAAGAAGAAATCTGTAAATCAAGTTAGAATTGGCAGCACGGTTGTTATAAGAAGAGTTGGAAAAAAATCCGCTGAATCAGAAGAGTATACGGTAGTTGGTTCAACCGAAGCGGATCCCGTAAATGGTAAAATTTCAAACGAATCGCCTGTTGGTAAAGCTTTACTTGGTAAAGAAGATGGTGAAACCGTAAAGGTTTCAGCTCCAGCCGGTTTTATTGAATACGAGATCGTGAAAGTGAAATAAATATAATAAAATGCGATTCGGGTCATTTTTTAAATTTTTTTTTGAAGCTGTGCTTGTGATTGGTTTTTTTGTTGTTGGATTTTATATGATTTTGAGTATTTATGGTTATAAATACGATGTGATTCTCAGGGATTTTGAGAAGACAAGCATTGTTGATCTTGGTGGTTATTTGAAGGATGTTGAGGTTTTTTTGGATAATGAGAAGATATCAACGAAGCTTCCTTTCACAATTCGAGGAGTGAATCCCGGTATACATCACGTGGTTATTAAAAAACCGTCATATTTTGATTTTAAAGCGTTTTTGAACGTTAGTAATGATTTGGTTTCAAAAATAGACTCAGTTGTTCTTATGCCTGATAAAATCGTTTTCAATGAGGTTGTCCTTGATCCGATTTTTAAGTTTGAAAATGAGGTCTATAGCGATAGAGATGTGTATTCCGAGGGTAATGAAATTTGGTTTGTTAATGCGAATGGCACAAGGGAGCTTATTTCAAGAATGTATTCTCCTGTAACCATGGTCAAGCTTTTTTCCGATGGATATAATTTGCTTTTTGTACGCGATAAAAAGTTGTTTTTTTGTGATCAGCTAATGCAAAACTGTTATGCGTTGCGTGATTATAAAGAAGGGGACTCATTTATCTCAAAAGCCGGAAAAGTGTTTTATAAAGAAAAAGCCGGAAAGATTTTTGAGTTTGAGATTATGAAGGAAAGTCCTATCTATGCTTTTTAGTTGTGTATTTTGGCACATTCATCTTAGCCGCAATTTCCTTGCTTTCTTTTTTATATTTTTTGAAGAATGTATAGACTTGTTTGCCTGTCCAGTAAACAAATATTAAAAGCGTAAAATAAAGCATAAATCTCATACTGAAGAATGCGATGTTTTCGTATCGTGAAAATACCAGAAAACCGATTATCGCTGCAAAATATAATAAATTTAGAGGTATGCTTCCAAAGTTCTTTTTAAATGCAGGATTTTTGTGTTTTTTGATTAAGAGTCTTGATATCAATGCGCCTACTAATAGCGCTAAAAAAAGTAATAGAAATATTGTATAAAAGCTAAATTTTACGCCCGGTGCAGGGGAGAATAAGTATCCTAGGAAATTGTTCATGGCTATTATTTTTTAAGTTTTTTTATTATTGAATCGAACAAATTATACCTATTTAGAAAAAATATTAAAGAGATTATAAAGACGAGTCCGGAAGCTATGTGAGCAAATCTTATTCCAAATATTTCAATAGCTTCATTTCCGCGCCAAAATTCTTCTAAAAACCGGAATCCACTGTATGAAATTATTCCGATAAACATTACATTTCCTTGTTTAACTTTGTTTTTTAGCAGGAGGATGACTAAAGTTGTTGTTAGTGCTATTAGGAATAATGCGCCATATATTTGTACGGGATGTATTGGTATTGTGTACGGAATTTCTATGTTTTCAAAGCTTATTCCCCATGGAAGTTCTGTTGGAGATCCATAGTTTGTTCCATCAAAAAAAGCTCCAATATAGCCAAAAATCATTCCAAAAAGTATGGACACGGTCAATGTGTCGCCCCATTTCATTATGTTTTCACGCGTACGTTTTGCGTACCAGTAAAATGCAATTACTATTCCCGCAATTGCGCCCCAAAAAGACAGACCTTTGTCCCATATAGATATGAGTTCAAATAATTTGCTAAATCCGAAATCTGAAAAATAATAGTCTGTATTTTCTAATATAAAAGCTATTCTTGAGATTACTAATCCCGATAATAATATTTTGAAAAAATAAATACGCAGGAAGTTTAATTTTAACCTTAACGTAAGTGCGAATTTCGTTATAGACAGGCTGCTTACGAGAAATCCTATAATTATAAATACCCATAAAGTGCTTATTGCTATCGGTCCGTATTCAAAGATTATTGGATACATTAAAAATTAAGGATTATTAGTATTGATAAGATTAATATTAGTAGAAAAGCTAGGATTGCACTGACCATGGTTTTTTTAAATAACATGTTTCGTGCGGTAAAAACGATATTCGTTATAAATAAAATCGTCGTAATGTAATTGAATTGAATTGATTTTTGGATTGCGAATATGGAATTGCCTGCATTTTCAATCATGTTTTTCGAAATAATGTATTCTGAGATGACGTAAAAAGCCAGGTAGAAAGTCAGTAAATAACCGGAAAGCATCGTCAGTTCGTCGATCGCTTTATTGAAAAATGAATCTTGTTCAAGGCTGTCGCGTTCTTGTTTTATTTTGTCTTGTATTGATTTGATTTCGTTTTCGACTTGTTCTTTTTCGTATAAAAGTTTTTTTATTGTTTCTTGCATTTCATTTAATACTTCTTCTGAAATTTCTTTTTTGTAAATTTTATTGTAATCGTTGAGTTTTTGTTTAACTATGCGAAGCTTGGTTTTGGCTTCTGTTAAACGTGGATCTTCTTCCAGACTTTCTTCTATGAATTCGAAAAATTGATTTAAAAGTTTGTTTATCGATGAAGGTTTTGCCGAATTTACAATATTGTTGTCTCTCCATGCTGAAATTCTTCCTAAAATGTCTTGCTTGAGCGTTTTTCC
>JBAYGM010000156.1:0-2829 GCA_041666705.1 Candidatus Altimarinota bacterium
AACGCAGCCGAGTTTAATGCACGAAAACGGGATGCAGATGAAATTATAGAGAAAGTAAAGGAGTTGATAGAAAATAAATGATCTAAATAAAATATAATCAAATGTATAATTCTTCTTGGAATCAGATAAAAAATCTTTTTAAAATCTCAGGAAGTTGGTTTATGTGGCTGGCTCCATTTTCACTACTTTTGCTTTCACTGACATTACCGACCTATTTATTTAAGTTAGATTTTTTGAGATTTATTGACATTATTGTTTGGCCATTCGCAACCCTAACGGCACTGTTTTTCTTTAAGAAAGTTTTTACTTACCTTTTCTTTTCAATGGAAGAATTTAATTTTTTCGGTCTAAAAGGCAATCTGAAGCATATTGATGAAGTGATTCTTGAGGAGGTAAATAATAGATTATTAGATAAGGCGAATGAAGAAAAAAGAAAAGCGGAAACGGATAAACTAAACCTAGAAATTACCAACAAGGGAACCGAAATTGAAAAAGCAAAAGGATCTGAAAAGGAATATAAAAAACTTGCATTCGAAACACTAAATGACTGGAGGAGGTCGACTGAACAAAGTCAGAAATTAATTAATATCCTGAATACCGAAAATAAACGTTTGAGAGATATAATTTCCAGTTTTCCATCGAACATGGCTAGTGTAAGTTCTTCTATTGTCACTGATTATGGCAAGACTAGCGATCCAGTTTTAGAAGAAAGTAATATAAATAAAAAATAATTATGAAAACATTTTTAATGTCATATGACCTCGGAGTTCCGGAAACTCACTCAGACTACGCGAGGCTCTCTGAGCATTTAAAATCTTTATATATTACTTGGGCAAGGCCAGTTAAGTCTGTATGGATAGTTAAGTCTGATAAAGATGCTGGAGCAATTAGAGATGAAATAAAGACAGTTTTGGATTCAAATGACAAACTAATTGTCGTTGAAGTGTCTGGAAATTGGGGCACCTATAACGTAGATAAGGAAGTAACAGATTGGATGAAAAATAATATTTAAACTCATGGCCATGCATCCAATTTTCCAAAACATCCATATGCAATCCTTGACCCGAATATCCGGTAGTTTCCTGCTGAAAATATGGACATGCTTATTTTCAGATAATGATATGTATGTAATATATAAATTTATGAAAAATACCACAATCAAAAAAGAGAAAATATTAGAGTTTATATGCCCAACCTGTAAAACAGCCAAGAATGTTTGCTATGATACAAAAGGCGACAGTCTTAATGAAGATATTTATTTCTGTGGTAAATGCGGGTTTTACTTTGCCGTTTCGGCTAGTTGTAATAAATGCAACGGGATACACAGCAGGTCATACGGGTGTAATAATAGAAATTGTGACTGTATGGATTATTATTACGACCACAAAATGGAAGAAATAGAAATATAAAATGGATTTGAACGACCTAAAAAAGAAAACCGTTAGAGATACGTTGAGGATTGAAGATTCTTTCGGCAAGATTTTGGCGTTTGCTGATTTTGCCAATGTGAATTATTGGTTTGAGGAAGATGAATACGGCGCAGATGGCCAAACTCTTAAAGACGGCGAAAAATTAACCGTTGATGTTCAGAAGTTTAAAGATTTTAGCGATTTGTTTGCTTTTGATACGAGGTTTTATTACGGCCACGACCCTATGAACCCAAAATCTCTCGGTTTTTTGTTCGCGACAAGAAAGATTTTTGGAAAATCGCGCGTTTTTACAAAACCAATTCAAAAAGTGCGGCATTATTTAACTCCGCAAGAAACTGCGATTAACACTCGGACACTTGGGCACGACGCGGGAGGAGATTTTATACGGATTCCCAAATGCAATTTTGATGTGGAGATTTGTGTTGACGCCATTAAACTCGCGGATAAGTACGACACTTTCTGCTTGTTTTCCAGCGATGCGGATTTTGTGCACCTTGCTCGTTTTTTGAAAAGTAAGGGAAAGAAAATTATTTTAGCAAAGGGCGGATATATTCATCATTCATTGCATGAAGTCGTGGACCTCGTGATAAATGCGCAAGATATTAAAAGTTATATCGCGGTAATAAAGCAAAAACCCGCCAGTTAAGGCAGGTTTTGCGGATCGATAACCCGTGTCCACGGGCAGGTGCAGACATAGTAGCATATTTTTCGTACGCAAGTAAAGAAAAAGTGGATAACCTAAATGATTTAACAATATATGGCTTTACACAAAGATTTTCCCAAAGACCCATACGCGATACTTGACCCTCAAATCAGATGGTTTCCCGCTGACGAGGATTTACGAGAAAAAGGAGCTATCCAAAAGCTTTTGCCGCCCCTTGTCGCTGGTTTGCGGGAAAAAGTAAAAGAATGGCGAGATAAAAATTATGAGGGGGCAAGTGATACCTCTAAAGCACTTTTGAATTGGTGGTTTAAGGAGGAACATATTATTTACAATGCTGACGGCTCATTCTATAACTTCAGATATTATTTTGCGCAAATGGAAGCACTGGAAACGGTTGTGTGGCTTTACGAGGTGGCAAAAGTCAAAGATAAATACGATCTCATTCGCTACAATTCTACCGGTGTATTAAGTCCACAAATGTTTACCGAGGAGTGGCTTCGGTTTGTTATAAAAATGGCGACTGGAGCGGGTAAGACCAAAGTGATGAGCCTCGTCATTGCGTGGGCGTATTTCAATAAAAAATACGAGCAGGATTCAAATTTGGCAAAGAATTTCCTTTTAATAACCCCGAACGTCATTGTTTTTGAGAGAATAAAGAATGATTTTGAGGGGTTGAAAATATTTTTTAGCGATCCTGTGTTGCCGGATAACGGATATCATGGGCAAAACTGGCGG
>JBAYGM010000157.1:0-2829 GCA_041666705.1 Candidatus Altimarinota bacterium
CCTCAGGCGGCAACAAGATCCAGAATGATGTCGATTAAAGTTAATTATCCGAAATTCAAAAAAACGGCAAAAGATGGCAGCTTTAAATATGGTGCATCAGAGGCGTTAAGAGCTGCAAGATCCACGAGATCGCTTGAGGATTTTACAATGGGGCGCATGGATAATAACGAATTTGTCGCATTATGGGATGCGTATATTAACAATAGAGACGAAAGTAGCTCGCTTTTAACGCCTACAAGAAAGTTTGATATGGAAGTTATATTCGCTCTCTTAACATTTGGAAACAAAATAAGAGAAGCATTTGTTAAAAACGTTGATCAGTCGCCTGAAGAAGCAAATGATTTTATGATCAGTCAGCCATTTACAATGCGTGAAATGAGAAGATGCATATGGCTTTTAAATCGCATGAATCCTGTGAAAAAAGGAGATATAAATGATGCTGAAAATGGAGCGGAAATAACCGCAAAAAATTTCATAAGAAGAATTTACGGTTCGTATATTTTCGATGGGGCGGAGTCCAAAAAGTTAGAAGAAGAGATGGCACAATGGCACACAGAAAAACCACCTATGGCAACTGTTGCGCCTGCTCCTTAAAAACTAAATAAAAATGTCAGACGTATTAAGACAATCCGGGGGAAATTTAACTCGAGAACAGCTTAGGCAGGCCGTTCAGGTATCTTCATATGTGAAAAGTCCGAGATTAAAAGTTTTGCCGGGAAAAGCTTGGGCGCCACATTATCCTCAAAATGAAGAGAGAGAAAGGCAGCTTAACGCTGTGCTTAAAGGTCAAATGATGCCTGATCAAGTCGATCAAAGCTTAATGATGCCGGATGGATTCACTTATGACATAGATGAAATTCAGGACTTAGGGTTAAATGGGCTGGTTGGAAAAGCTAGGGACGTTGCTGCATTTTATGAAAGGTTTCCATATGGACAATTTGTGGAATTTCTTCATGGATTGAAAGATAAAGACGCGGATTTAGCGACTGCAACACAGCTTTTTTCTTCAATCACAAGATCAAGAATTCAAGCCGACCTTATGCGCTCACTCGGGTTTACGGGTAGGCAGCAAGCAAGACAAGTTCTTGAAGCCGAGCACAGGAAAAATATTGCGGATGCATCAGACAGGAAAAGAATGCAAAAAATATTTGATGTTTTAAGGGCAAGGTGGATGGAAAAGCAGAGGATAATAAGCAAAGATGATTTAAGACAACTTGAAGATAAGGTTGAAAAAGAATTGCGTGATATTGCGGATTCGCTAGAGGATTCATTCCAAGAATATGTTAAATCAGGAGATGCGGAAGCGCATAGAAAACTTACAGGAAGCGTTAGGGATAGTTTTGAAGAAATTAAAAGACAACAAGAAGAAGATAAGTTGGATGATTTTATCGAAGACGCTTTGAACGATCCGGATTCGCTTCCGCCTGATATTCAGGAGCAATTAAAACAAATGTTTGACGGGTTTCCACAGCCTTCTCAAGATGGAATACCGGATGAAGCGCAAGACGGTATTGATCCTTCGATGGATCAAATGAGGGGAGCTGAAAAAGAAGAAGAAACGCCGCCTCTTTATTCTATTGAGCCTGCGTTAAAAGGCTTATATCGAGAGCAGTCGATCGGAAAATTTGATAAAAGAATAATCCGTTGGCCGTTTCAAAAAACGCTTTCAAGGGTTCAACAAACAAATTCAGCTGAAGAAAGTGCGTCTCGTTGGTCATTAAAAGGGATGCTTTCAAAAACACCGGCGAGCCCTCAGGAAACGCATACAATAAGAGGTAAAATTAAGCCCGGGAATACAATAAATTTTCCTTTACCTGCGGGATATTCTCCATCGCTTAGTTCGGTTCCTCGTGGGCTTGAAATTTTGCAAGATCAAAGAGGATGTTTTTATTTAAAAAATAATACAGGGTCTGTTCAAGAATATAAAATTAAATTTGGTAAGGACGGGCATGGCACAAACATACCTCCACAAGGAGAAGAAACGGAAAGCATGACAGATTCACCTTTCTCATTGGCTACAGAGCAATATCTGGCTTCTTTAAAGGGGAAAAGTAATATTGAAAAAGCCATGGCAATAATTCATTACATGAAAAATGTGATGAAATTGGAATATAGCAATGATGATAAATATAATTTAATTTACAAAAGAAATCCTTCAAGGTATTTCATAGAAATTGAAACTCACAAGCAAGTGGATTGTGATGTGGCGCAAACGTATTTTAGCGCTTTATGTAGAAAAGCAGGAATACCAACTCGTATAGTCAGAGGTTTTTCTGTTGATTCGGCGTCGGGCGGAAAGTCCTCAATCCACGATGGGCAAAGACATGCATGGTCGGAAATATGGGATGAAAAAACAGGTGCATGGAAAACAATAGATGCTACTCCGGAAGATCCAAGCAAAAAAGATAAAGGCGAAAAAAGCGAATCTGCTCCGGAAGAAGGAACGGATATTGAAGCGCCAAAACAAGCGCCTCGCGATGGGGATGAGCCGCCAACACCTGAAGAGGTTGCAAAAAAAACTGCTGACGAGCTAGAGAAAACGAAAAAAGGAGATGAAGAAGATAAAACAAAAGCATCTGATGTCCCGGATGAAAAAAGAGAAAAAATGAAAAAAATGAAAGATGAAAAAGATAAGAAAAAGAAATCTGGTGAAAAAGGTGAGTCTGGTGAAAGTGGGGAATCGGGAGAGAGCGGAGAATCAGGTGAGTCAGGAGGCGATAGTGGGGATGGTGAAGGAGGAGATGCGGGAGAAGGCGGCGAAGGAGGCGAAGGCGGTAAACCGGTGAGCGATAAAGAGTGGCAAGATGCGGAGCGAGAGATGGAAGGAGA
>JBAYGM010000158.1:0-2825 GCA_041666705.1 Candidatus Altimarinota bacterium
GCCTTTTGCATTGAGATACATAACCTCATAAGGTTTTTCCGGATTCGAAGACGTCTGAATCATATAAGCATGCTTTTCATCAATGCTCATATTTTTCCAAACAATTGCATCTTTAGCCTTATTTTCATCAACAATGTCAAATATTCCAAGCAATCTTCCGTCATCTTTTGAATAAGCTTCAACGTCTTTTTGCAAAATACTTGTTAAAACTCCATCGTAATTTTCGCCGGAAAGTTTTGCGAGATCAGCCTCTGTGCTTTTCAATTGAATAATTAAATTATCGTACGTGGTTGCTTTGAACGCATTTGGATAGAGCAAAGTCGTTTCTTTATTATCAAGTTTATTTTTGAACGTGACATACCTTGGGTCGTCAACCGGCAATCCTTCTGCGGTCATAGCTTTTAATTGTGCGCCAAGAATTTCATTTGTTGGATTTTTATGATGAATGACGCTTGAAATTGTCTTTGGGTATATAACAGGCGTAAACATCATAAAAACATCCGGATTCGGATTAATTCCGCTTACAAATAAGCCATTTGGCGTCATTGAAAGCGACATAATTTCCGTTTTTCCGGTCTCAAGATACGTCTTTTTAAAATAATCATACGTATAAGGCGTGCTGCTATTATTTGCTTGTTGTAGCATTTTTAATGCATCAGCAAGGGTAAATTTAGCATCCCAAGTGAGGGGTATAAAATTTGGATCTTGTGAAGGAGGGAGCGGAACGCCACCATTTTTATCGGCTTTTACTGGTCCATATTTGCCGGAATTTCTTATGTATGAATTTCCATTATAAGTTGTTCCGCCACATTTGATTGGGGTAGGAATACCTAATGGGACGTCCTGTGGAAATATATTTGGGCTGTCGGTTGGGTCATCGCGCAATTTTGCATCGTATAAAAATTGTCCCATACCAACATGCTTTGGAGTTGCACTACCTGCTGCATAGCTGTTTTGAGGCGATTCATAGAGATTAAAATCATAACAAGCTCGATAAGAAGATTGGCTGTTCAAATAATCTTTTGATTCGTTTTTAACGTTATAAGCCGCAGACGAATCAAAAACCGGAATTGTCGCAAAATATGGAAAACATTTTACCGGAGTTGTCATATTCACACCATAACAATCCGCGGACCATGGCTGTGAGCCATTTTTCTGCTCTGCTTGATAAGGCTTTGTGGTCGTCCATCCACTATTTATATCAAGTATTCCAATATTTTCATTCTTTATTTGACCTGAAGATTTTTGCCAAAATTCAACTACAGCAAATTCAGCAATCTTTGCAGATAAGCCACCCGGACCTGTTACAACCTGATAAATATCAGGATGATGTTTTTTCATCGCCTCGTTAACATCGTGCGATTGCGTGAGTCTTTTTCCGTCAATGCTAAGCAAGATATCGCCTTCCGCTAGAGTTTTATAGACCTCATTCACAGCTTCCATGTAAACCGCAGGAGCTCCACTTTGCGGGTCACGAGCAACCATAAATCCAAAGCTATAGTCGCCTGTGATTCCAAGTGCAGTAAGGAAATTCCTATCAACTATATGCGTAGTAACGCCCAAGCTTGGTGATTTTCTTGGAGTTGGCGGTTTGTTTGGATTTGGCAAAGCAGCTTTTGGATAATCGTAAGTATTGAGCGTACTCATGTTTCCGGTTCGAAGCATCTTGACCGCTTTTGAATCATCATTTGAAACATTTCCACGCCAAAGCGAGCATTGCTCTGCGGAAGTTATATTGTCATATGAAACACCGTTTATATATGACTTTGATTCAGTTGAATAGCGATCACCACCGGCTCCATTCAAAAAATGATCAATTCCATTGGCAAGGAATATAAGGTTTTTCTTGCCTGCGCCGGCATTAAAATAAGAAAAGAAACACGCGGTATCTTTGCTTGCATATTTTGAAAAGTCATAAGGATCGTCTTCTTTAAAGCCCAAAGCCAATTTCTCATTTTTGTTTCTCCTTACCATTCCAACGGCATTGTGCTCAAGCTTTGTATATCCGGAAACTTCAACATATCTGATTAATGGAATTGGTTTTTGTAGTTTTTCAACAATTTCATCAATTTTCTTTTCAAGGGAATTATTGATTTGCTTCAAGAATTCACGACTATCAAGGTCTTTTTTGCTAATCAAGCTGATAGCGGTATCAACGCTGGATTCATCCCATCTACCTGATCCAGAAACAAAATCATTCACTTCGGACAAATGTTTTTCAAAGAGTTTATAATAAGGAAATGCATATTTTTCAATCAAGAATTTTGTGAATATATCCGGGATGCTTATATCAGTGCCTTGAGTTAAAGCTTTTTTAAGATTGTCATTTGAACTTTTAGTGAGCTGGGCAACTGATTGTGATTTACCGTTAGACTTAATCATTTGATTAGAACTCGAAGCCGGCACTTCTTGATCCGCGGTATCCATCTCAATATCCTCAGCAATCGATTCATTGAATTTCTTCATCAAATTCTTAAGCCATTCTTTCGTATATCTGTAATAAGCCATTTTCTCAAGGCTGTTTGTATACTCTTCGTAATTTTTATACATCGCACGCGTCATTGTTTCGTTTTCACGATTCAAATCCGCGTACAAAATCTTCTGTGCAAAATCTGTGAAATCTTTATTCCCCGTGTGATATAAATGATTTTTATCAAGATATGTTGCGATTTCATCCGGAGTTCCCGGAATCACGCCATGCCAAACATCCGCAGCAGGATCAAGAGCGGAAGGATTTGGAATAAATGTATTTTTTGTATAATCATAAACATATGCGCGCTCGTCAAAATCCGTATAAGGGAAAATTGTAGTGAATTTTTTTCCGC
>JBAYGM010000159.1:0-2820 GCA_041666705.1 Candidatus Altimarinota bacterium
AAATCGTATGTGCTTGCCATAATATGCCTTTTCAAAAACGGATTTGGCTCTTGAACCGCGGATTTTTTTGATTCTTTTTGATCTTCATCAAGATTTGCCGATGCAAATGCCGCGCCGCCCATTCCGCTTCTATCCGTCGCTTTTCCAACTAAAATAAATTCATAACCTTTTTCCGCCGCATCTTTTGGAACCATGGAATGAATAAGTTCACTTTCACGCAAAAGTCCGACAGAAACAACGTTTACAAGGCAGTTGTCGTTATATGATTTGTGAAAATTTATATCTCCGCCAAGATTTGGAACGCCAATCGGATTGCCATAACCGGAAATTCCCGAAATAACGCCATTCGCAACCCATCTTGAAGTGTGATCTGTGATTTCGCCAAAACGCAAAGGATCAAGCGTGCCAATCACGCGTCCGCCCATACAAAGAACATCGCGAACAATTCCACCAACACCCGTTGCCGCGCCTTCATAAGGCACAACCTGCGATGGATGATTATGGCTTTCGTGAGCCATAATTAAGCCATAGCGATCGCGCCCAACATCTTGAATTGCAACAACGCCACTGTCTTCGCCCGGCCCAAGAATCACATTTGGCGCCTCAGTTGGGAATAAGCTTAAATATCTTCTCGAGCTTTTATATGAACAATGTTCCGATCCTTGAATGCTAAAGATCGTGGCTTCCGTGAGAGTTGGATTTCTACCGAGTAATTCCGGCACATGCCTTGCTTCTCCCAAGCTTAAGCCAAGCTTATGCTCTTTCATAATCTCTTTCAGTTCCTTATCAGTTGATTTTTGAAATTCCAAATGTTGTTCCATAGTAAAATCAGTATAGCAGAAAAAACGCAGATATGAATATGGCAAAATCAGCTAACTTGCCCTTGACAAAATAAAAACAAATACTTATAATAAACACCTTAAAAAAATTAAACCAAACTATTATGCCACAAGGACCAATTCGACTAGCAGAGGGAACAAAAGTTCCATTTCTGCCGGAATATTGCGTTGGATTTAAAATCACAAATAATCTGACTGGTGAAAAAGTTAAAGTAATGGATTTTGATAGTGGGCATGAGGGTCATCATGGGTCATTGGACATGCCACCTTCCATTACCGTTGAAATCGAGACGCCGAACGCAGAATATGCAGAGCAAACGGAAGCATTCGCAGCAGTCGATGCTGTTTCAAATCAAGTAAGGGAAGCATTTAGTCTCGAACAAGTGACAACAGTTGCCACGCGGCATATAAAGAAGAAAAAAACGCTTACAGTGCAAGAATTTACAGATTTAATAGCGGGGATTGTGGCTGTAAACGCCGCTAATCCGGTTCCGGAAAAAGTCGGCGCAGATAAAAGAGGTGATGGCTTAACTCTCGTTTTAAATGCACTTCTTGAAAGAGCAGGGCATAGAGATGACAGAAGTTTGTCAGATAGATTGCAGGAATTAGTAGACTTAGGTCGTCCAGCTGTTACAGCTACTGGCGAAGCTCCATTAGGGGTACGCGTTTTGGAAACAGGGAAAAATAATTAAATCATATATGGAACGATCATTATCAGCTGCGCAACTATTACGCGAAATATCACTTGATGAAGTGACGAAAAGCGGAGGATTTGAGACTCTATTGAGTAGCATATCAACTGAATATCCGGTAGGCATGTTACAGGCTTATGCTTTGCAGTCATTAAAAGAAGTGTTGGTATTATTTGGTGGTGATGAATGCGAGACGATAGATTGTTTAAAATTTATGTACAGGGATTACGAGGCGGATTATGAAGCGGTGGATTTACGCATAAGAAAAAATCTTCCAGGTAGAGATTCGAGATTATGTTATTGTGCACTGATATATTTGATTGGACATTTTGAAGAGGTGTTGAAATCCGCAAAAGCAGAATCGCGCGTTGTCATTGATGCGATAAAAGCTGTTGAACTTGGGTTAGCTAGTCAAGTTAAAGAGTCCTGTGGTCTAGATATCGGCAGTGATCTTAAAAATTAAAAAAAGCCACCCAATTTATTGAGCGGCTTTTTAGACTTTGTCATTTAATTCTGCCTCTGTCCCCGGCTCGCATCCGCAAGCCAAGTTCAGGAAACGTCCCTATCTCACAAACGGCATCAACGCAACGATTCTTGCTCTCTTTATCGCAGTAGCAAGCCTTTTCTGATGCTTGATGCATGTTCCGCTATAATATCTTGGAACGATTTTCATATATTTTGTGATGTATTTCTGGAGCAAACCAAGGTTTTTGTAATCAACTTCTTTGATTTGATTGGCGCATAGTTTGCATTTTCTATTTTGATATGTAGGCATATTTTTTAGTTGTTAATTTGTAATTTAGATTTTGTTTGTCATTTGCTCATTTGTCATTTGACATTTTTATAGTTCGCCTTTCGCGCTTTCCTCAAGGAATTCATCCAATCCCGATTCTCCCGGATTTTCTTCCGTTTGAATCAAAACATTGTGTTCCTCACCATCTTTTTCGCGCTTTTCAAGAATGATGACGTCGTGAATAACGACTTCTGTGCGGTATTTTTTCGTATTATCAGGCAATAAAATCGCACGAGTTTTAAGATAGCCTTCAATATAAACAAGTTTGCCTTTTTTGAGTAACTGTACGCAAATTTCAGCAAGTTTTGCCCACGCAACAACCTCATGAAATTCGGTTGAAGTATGTTTTTGGCCATCTTTTGTCATCCATTCGCGATTTGTAGCAACGCCAAAAGACGTGATAGCTTGGCCACCTTGTGTGGTTTTAAGCTCCGGATCGCGCGTTAGATTCCCGATGATAAAAACTTTATTAATATTTCTCATAATTAATTAAATG
>JBAYGM010000160.1:0-2817 GCA_041666705.1 Candidatus Altimarinota bacterium
ATGTAAAAGGCACAGGATCAAAAGTAATTCGTGCAAAGACAAAACTGTTTTGGCTACTCGCTTTTGCAACAGCCGGAGCCCTTTGGTTCTTCTTCAAGCTCGATTACAATCAAATCCACGTTCCATTTATGGGTAGCATCAATGTTGGCTGGGTTTATATTCCAATATTCATTTTTATAATCGTCGGTACGGCAAACGCAGTAAATGTAACAGATGGATTAGACGGCCTTGCCGGAGGGCTTTTGATTATCGCTTTCACGGCTTTCGGCGCAATCGCATATACAAAAAGCTTATTAATTTTGGCAGCATTCTGTGGAGTTATCGCAGGCGCACTTTTTGCTTTTGTGTGGTTTAATGTTCCACCGGCAAAATTCTATATGGGAGACACAGGTTCTCTTGCACTTGGCGGCACGCTTGGCGTCATCGCAATGCTAACTGACTCAGCTCTCATTTTGCCTATAATCGGCCTTGTATTTGTTGTTGAAATGTTATCAGTAATCATTCAGCTCACTTCCAAAAAACTATTTCATAGAAAAGTTTTCAGCATAGCACCAATTCACCATCACTTTGAACACATGGGATGGAGCGAAGCAAGCATCGTAATGAGATTCTGGATTATCGGCGGATTCATTGCCGCAGTCGGCTTAATTATTGGATTTGTCGGAAGAATCTAAGTCGCGAGAAAGATTTATCTTTGGAGAATCAGCTTCATTCCCCTCTTCTTCAACGGAAGAATTTGAAGGACCAAGTTGATCATATATTCTAACAAAAGTATTAACATCTTCGGCTGATTTTTCACCATTTGCCTGAACCGCAGTATCCATAATCGTTTGAACTGAAGAACTCTTCACGCTCGCAACCTCTTTTTTCAAATCAGAAGATTCGAGACTGTTCTCAATAAGAGTTAACATTTTCACAATATCCGCATTTTTATTCAAAACCTCTTTTGCCATTTCCGGATTTTTGGAAAAATCCGCTTTTTGCATATCGGCAATAACAATTTTCAAATCTTCAAGATTAGCTCGCGCATCTTCAAATTTTTTATTATCAAGTAAATCCTGCGCTTCAAGAAGCTTAGAAGATGCCTTTTCAAACATTAACTTAACTTTGCTCTCATCATTATCGGCAACCGACATCTCCATATCGCGAATCGAATCTTTAACCTCATACAAAGGCAAATCAGGAGTAACGAAAGACAAATCCTTTTTGTATCTCATCAACCTTTCATTAACAAGACTTTCCATTTTAGTTGCCTCTTCCGGATTTGAAGATTTTAATTCATCAATTTTAGTTTTCGCTTCAGCGACAACATCCTTCAAATAAGACAAAGTTTGTCTCGCATCGTCAATTTTACCGGCATTCATCAAAGACGAAGCCAGAGCCATCTTATTATCAGCCAAATTAAGTTTTAAACGCAATGTTTCAGCGTCACTGAATGATAAATAAAGAGATGCATCTTCTTTAAGATCTGAAACCGGATTTGAAGCAAGCTTTGTTTGCTCATTTGCAACACGTGCAATATATTCTTTATCTTTTTTGAGATTATCATTAATCCATTCTTTTTCACCTTGTTTTAATATTTTTTTAGAAACAAGAGAAACGTAACTTGAATTCACAACGGCTTTATATCCTTTCAAAACAGTTTTTGTATTAGAATTACCATTCGATCCAACTGAAACATCAACAATATTGTGGTAAACATCAACTTCAGATAAGGTCTTGTTTGTGATAAAAGAAAAAGTAGCCCTATCAACAACATCAGCAGTCGTTTTATTAGCACGAACCTTAAATAAAGAATTCCCAAAAAGATCAAAAACCATAGCCCACATTTGACCATGATCAACATCAAGCTCAATAGTTGTATTGATTCCAAATTCATCAGTATCCAGTCTTGAAAATTTAATTTTTGTATTTTCGTTCAATCTACTTATGCTTCCATCAAAATACTTAATCGTTGCAGTACCAATGCGCGTATCAATAATGTCATCTTGATACAAAATAAAGCCGTTTTCGGCTTTTATTTCTTTTTCATTACGTATAATTGAAACGTCTCCTGTAATTTCTGTCAAAATAGTTGAAGGTTTTGCAAAAACAACATTTTCTTTACCCGGAATGAATGAAAAAGCACCTGTTACAAGGATCAAAACCGCAAGACCCGCGCTTAAAGCTTTTTTAAAGGCAAATTTATATTGATAAACCCATGCAAATTTGCCAATACTTTCAATTCTTTCAAGAATTTGACTTTTAATAAGGCTTTTAGCATATGAACTCATTTTCACGGTCGAGGAAACCTTTGCAATACTTTGCGCAAAATCATTCAAAGATCGAGGCAGCGCCTCTTGAGCTTTAATATTAGCCAAAATATGCGACTTCATCGCGTTTTTTGCAGACTTACTCAAACCCGGTTTTTCAAGAGTGAATAGAATTCTCTCCAGGTTTTCGTTATCCCTGTTCCCTAATTTTTTCGTAAATGGTGTCCACATATCCATCTAATTAAACGTCGTTAAAGGCCTTTTGTTACAATCTTTTCTAATCTTCTTGGAGATGCGTAAGCGCATTGGCTAGAAGATTATCCGCCATTAGGCGGACTCGCCACAGGCGAGAAAAAGATTGAAGATCACGACAGTGATCTACACATTAAAACTTGGTTACACCCATGTCTTTCAGATTGCGCTTAAGTTCTTGCAAAGCCCTAAATTGCAAAACTCGCACAGCACCTTCGTTTTTCTTCATAATCTCAGCAATTTCTTCGTTTGACTTTTCATTTATATATTTCAAAACAATTATCTGCTTATATTTATCTTTCAATCCATCAAT
>JBAYGM010000161.1:0-2809 GCA_041666705.1 Candidatus Altimarinota bacterium
AGCTCAGTTGGTTAGAGCGTTCGATTCACATTCGAAAGGTCACTGGTTCGAATCCAGTAATGCCCACCAGCGCAATAGTGAAGCGGTTGCGCAATATAAATAAAAAGTCGCCGAAGGCGACATGTATTTATGAAAATCATCTACACTCTTCGCAAAAGTAAACGTGCGCGATCCATTAGAATTTCGATAAATCATGAGGCACGCGTTATGGTTACAATTCCGCGACTTATGCCGGAATTTTTTGCTGATCGGTTTGTTAAAAACAATTCAAAATGGATTCTTGATAATTTGGAAAAAGTTAGGTTAAAAGGTCCGGTTTTTCAGCTTAAAGGAAGTCGAAAAGAATATTTAGACGATAAAGTCCGTGCGAGGAAGGTTGCTGAAGAAAAAATTGCCGAATTTAATAAATTTTATAATTTTAATGTTCGTCGAATTGCGATTAGAAACACAAAATCGAGATGGGGTAGTTGCAGTAAAAAGGGGAATCTCAATTTTAATTATAAGATCGCGCAATTGCCTGAAAAGCTTGCAAATTATCTTGTTGTACATGAGTTATGCCATCTTGAACAAATGAATCATTCAAGTAAATTTTGGGATTTGGTAAATAAGACTGTGCCGGATTATAAAGTACGCAGGAAAGAGCTTCGAAATTTTAAACCTTAATCTTTTGCTCTTTTTCTTTCGTTTTCAGTAAGGCGTTTTTTGCGTAAACGAATGCTTTTTGGAGTGATTTCCACATATTCGTCTTCTTTGATATATTCAACCGCTTTTTCGAGCGTCATTTCAACAATTGGGCTTAAGGAAAGGGCTTCATCTGAGCTGGAAGAGCGCATGTTTGTGAGTTGCTTGTTTTTGTTTGGATTAACGACCAGGTCTGTTCCACGGTTATGTTCGCCGATGATCATTCCTTCATAAACTTCAGTTGCAGGATGTACAAATAAAGAGCCGCGTTCTTGCAATTTCCATAGAGAATAAGCCATGGTTGCTCCGGTTTCGCCGGAAATAAGTGATCCAACACTTCGTTTTTCAATTTCACCTCTCCATTCGTCAAATTTTTCAAATGAGTGATATAAAGTTCCTTCACCGCGTGTAAGTAAAATGAATGATGATCGGAATCCGAGTAATCCGCGTGTTGGTATTTCAAATTCAAGTAACGTGTTTCCATTTTCAGATCTCATATTTTTCATTTCACCACGACGTTTGTTCAAAGCTTCAATAACTTTTCCAGACATTTCATCTGGTACGTTAATAACGGCTGTTTCAACCGGTTCATAGGTTTTTCCGTTTATTTCTTGTGTTATGATTTTTGGTTGTGAAACTTGCAATTCAAATCCTTCGCGTCGCATTCCTTCAATCAAAACAGTTAAGTGCATTTCACCTCTACCATAAACTTTGAATGCTTCTCCGCCTTCTGACGCTTCTTCAACTTTTAATCCAACGTTTGTTTCGAGTTCTTTATCTAATCTTTCGCGTATATGACGACTTGTGACGTATTTGCCTTCACGTCCTGCAAAAGGGGATGTGTTTACCATAAATTCCATCGCAAGCGCTGGTGGATCAATTTTGATTGCCGGAAGTTTTTCTGCAGTTTCAGATGTCGTTAAGGTTTCGCCAACATAAATATCCGGAATTCCTGCGATTGCAACGATGTCCCCAGCAACAGACTCTTGACTATCAACTCTTTGTATCCCTTGAAACGTGAAAACTTTTGTTATTTTTCCTGTTCGCTTTTCATTATTCGCATTAATAATAAAAACATTTTGTCCGGCTTTTACTTTTCCTTCATAAACTCTGCCCACTGCGATTCTTCCAAGGAAGTTGTCGTATGTGAGAGTTGCAGGTTGCATTCTAAATTCAGCTTCAGTGTTGCCGTTTGCAGGCGGTACGTTTTCAATAATAAAGTCCAAAAGTGGAGTTATGCTTATTCTTGGATCGTCCAATTTGCGCATAGCAACGCCTTCTTTTGCAATTGTGAAAATATACGGAAAATCGAGTTGTTTTTCGCTCGCACCAAGCTTTACAAACAAATCAAAGACTTCATCAACAACTTTATTAGGTTGTGACATTGGGCGATCGATTTTATTAATAACAACAAGAACTTTTAAGCCTAGTTCAAGAGATTTTTTTAATACAAACTTTGTTTGTGGCATTGGTCCTTCAAAAGCATCGACAAGCAAAACTGTTGCATCGACTGTTCGAAGTACGCGTTCAACTTCAGAGCCAAAGTCAGCATGTCCAGGAGTATCTACAATGTTAATTTTTGTACCTCTATATGTAATCGCTGCATTTTTTGCGTAAATTGTAATCCCGCGTTCTTTTTCAAGCTCGTTGCTATCCATAACGCGTTCTTCAACATGCTGATAATCTTTGAATGCACCGCCAGCCTTTAAAAGCGCATCAACTAGCGTTGTTTTTCCATGGTCAACATGGGCAATAATGGCGATATTTCGTATTTCCATAAATATAAAACTAAAGCTCGTAGATTATACAAGTGAAATATTGAGCTGTCAAACCATAATTAGCAATAGATCATATCTTCTGCGCCGACTCCTGTTCCGATGTATTTTATTGGAATTTCAATCAGTTCTTCGAGTTTTTTGATGTATTTTCTGGCATTTTCAGGCAGATCTTCCATCTTTTTGGCTTGTGAAATATCTTCTTTCCATCCATCCATTTCAATGTAAATTGGTTCGACTTTTTCAAGATCTTCTGCTGTGAAAGGCATTGATGAGAGTTCTTTGCCGTTTAATTTATATCCGACGCAAATTTTAACTTTCTCAAGTCCTGTCATGACGTCTAATTTTGTGAG
>JBAYGM010000162.1:0-2797 GCA_041666705.1 Candidatus Altimarinota bacterium
CCGATGCGAATCTACGAATGTATGCGAATCAACGAATTTACGAATAGCAATATTTAAAATATTTGTAAATTCGAATGATTTGTAGATTCGAATCGGCTTTATTTTTTCTTTATTATGAGTGATCCGACGTTAACACAATCAAAATCGCATTTGGCATTTTTGGTTCCTTGCTCGACGTATTCTTTCCCGCAATCATTAAGTTTCTTTTGGCACTCAACTTTGCTTTCTTTGAAATAATTCATATTAAGTTCATAGCCAAGATATGGCAAGCCGAAATAGGCGACTACCGCCAGCCCGACAAGGAAAATAATGAGTTTGATGAGATGAAACATAAATTCCTAAAACCCAAAGCCCAAAGCCTGAAACCTTAAATACCAAAAATGGGCAAAAGATTTTTAAAAGGTTATGAGTTACGGGTTATGGGTTACAGGATTAGTGTCCTATTCCTTTGTATACTATACCACATTTTTTGATTCCTTTCTTGTCTAGGCAGTTTTTCCCGTCTATGACAACTTTGACTCCGTGTTTTTTCAAATCTGCAGCTTGGATTTTTTTGAATTCATTATGGTCGGTTGCCAAAAGAATAGCATCCGATTTTTTGAAAAGTTCAGCTAAACTCTTTGCCGTTGACTTCTCCGGAATAAATGGGTCAAAAACAAGAATATTGACATCGTTTTCCTTCAAAAGTTTCAAAATATCTTTTACCGGCGATTCGCGAAGATCAGCAACGTTAGCTTTATATGATAAACCCAAAACTCCAACCGTTGTTCCATTCAGCGGCATTTTGATTTCATTGAGAGCATCTTGTAGAAGTTCAACTGTATAATCCGGCATGGAAAGGTTTACTTTGCGGGCGATTTTCATAAATTCGTGATCAAATCCGGAAAGTTTGGCTCTTTCGATAAGATAGTATGGATCAACCGGGATGCAGTGTCCACCAACTCCGCAACTTGGCCAATGAGGCATAAAAGCAAAAGGTTTTGTTGATGCGCCCTTGATCACTTCAACGACATCGATTCCAAGTTTGTCAAAAGATTTTGCCAATTCATTCACAAAAGCGATGTTGATGTCTCTGAAAGAGTTTTCAACAATCTTGACTGCTTCAGCTTCGCGGATGGAACTCATTTGCATGATTTGACCATCAACGATGGTTTCATAAAAATCAGCCGCCCACTGGAGTCCTTTTTTGTCAAAAGCGCCAACCACGCGGTTAATGTTCGTCACATTCCATTTCGGATCTCCCGGGTTGATTCTTTCCGGACAGTGAGCCAGATGATAATCTTTGTTGACTATTTTTCCAGCTGCTCTGAACATCGGCTCAATTTCTTCTTCACAAACGCCCGGGTTGATTGTTGATTCAATAATCACCAATTGTCCTTTTCTAAAATTTTTGATAATTATTTCAACGGCACCTCTGACCGGTGTGAGATCGGGAAGCTTCTGCTCATCTATCGGAGTAGGAACGCAAACAATCACAATGTCGCATTTTTTGATAACCTTTGCGTCGCTTGTCGCATGGATGTTTACTTTCGGTAGATTAAGATCCAGAAACTCTTCTTTGATCGGAGTTTTACCTGAATTTATTTTCTTTATTTTTTCTTTGTCATTATCCAAACCATAAACAGTATACCCACGAAGGGCTGCTTGAACCGCTAGGGGAAGTCCCACGTAGCCAAGACCAATTATGCAAACTGTTTGAGCTTTTTTTGCCATTTATTTTGTATTATTTATTACTCCTAATATATTAAAGCATCTGGCTCAATTATACAAGGCGGTTGACAAAAGGGTAATTTTAGTCTAGAATGGCAAGTTAAATAATTTAATGCTAAATTATATGCATAATCATAAAAAGGTGGACAAGTTGGAAGTAGCTTTTCATTTGGTGATACCTTTTATAATGCTGACCATAGTGGCTGCTCTTGGCTATTATATTGTCACATTAGCACAAGCAATCATGACTCGGTACTAATCAGAGCTATATATTGCAGGAACAAACAAGGGCGTTTTCTCAAGGAAGGCGCCTTTTAAGTTTTTCAAAAATCCTGTATACTATGGATATAAATACATATAAAAAAACGTATTATGCGTGTAGGAATTAATGCGTCATTTTTGCGCAAACAAAACACAGGGATCGGGCAGGTTTCTGCTAACTTCTTGAAAAAAATTGCAGAAGTCGAAAGCTCAAAGTCTAAGATTCTCAAAGGAAACACAGAATTTTTTATTTATCTTGAAGAAGATGTTGATTTAAAATTACCTGAAAGTGATGTTCTATCCGGCGTCAGGTTTCACAAAAGGATTTTTCTGCCGCCATACAAGAGAGACGATCTCATCAGAAGGATATGGTGGGAAAAATATTTGCTTCCAAAAAAAGTTAGAGAAGACAAATGTGACATCTTGTTTAGCTTATATCAATCCGCTACCAGTTTAGAGAAAAGTGCCAAACATATCATGCTTGTGCACGACATTATTCCAAAACTTTTTCCTCAGTATTTGAACAATTGGCGCAAAAAGATATATCAGAAACTTACTGAAGAGGCGATCAAAAAAACAGACAAGATTATTGCGATTTCTCATCGCACTGAAAAAGATCTGATCCGACACCTTGGAATTGATGCCAAAAAGATAACTGTTTCATATATTGATGTCGCTGAGATTTACAAAAAAGAAGTGAGCGAGGAAGAAAGCGCCAGAGTTCTCAAAAAATATAATCTGGAAGCAGGATATATTTATAACGGCGGTGGACTGGAAGTCCGCAAAAATGTCGAAGGCGTCATGCGGGCGTACAAAATTCTGGCCG
>JBAYGM010000163.1:0-2778 GCA_041666705.1 Candidatus Altimarinota bacterium
CCATTAACTCCAAATAATTTTACGACTTCTTTCTTTTCATCTGAAAGGATTGGGAAAGGTAAGGAATATTTTGTGGCAAATTTATCATGGCTTTCAACCGAATCTGTGCTAATTCCCAGCACAATTAATTTTGAGGTTTTGAATGCGGAATAATTATCCCTGATGCTACAAGCCTCTGTAGTGCAACCGGGAGTGTTATCTTTTGGGTAGAAATAAATCAGAACCCATTTACCTTTGTAGTCTTTTAAATTGTGAGATGCGCCACTTTGGTCTTTTAAAGAGAACTCGGGAGCTAAATCTCCTGTTTTAAGCATACCTAAAATGTTTAATATATTATGTTCGGCTTTGATACGATATCTAGAGCTCATTTAATACAATTATTTCGTTGGTCGGGGTGGCGGGACTTGAACCCACGCCCTCACGCACCCGAAACGTGCGCTCTACCAACTGAGCTACACCCCGAGAGTTATTATTAAATATGTCAGATAGGTTGCAAAAGCGCCCCACAAAGCGTACGGCAAAAGCAATAACGAAGCCGTTTTTGATAATTTCCAAATCAATAATATTAGGGCAATAACTGACGCCTCAAGAAATAACATTTCTACATACGCAGATGTTACAAGATGAAGTTGGAAGAATAGAAAGCTCCATAGAACGTTTAGAATTGCGTTTGCGACAAATAATGACACAATCCACCAATGTCTTGTTAAAAGCTTCTTTTTGGCCGTACTTTTGTTCCAAAAAATCAAAGCGGAAATTGTTGTACATATAAAAATTGTGTTCCAAGCGATCGGAAAGGCTAATTTTGGTGGAGTTAGCGCAGGTTTTACTAATTCTGAATCGTACCATGCCATTCCTTGGCTGGAGAACCAACTGCCGACAAGCGCTGCGAGAATCACGATTAACGGAATGAATGCGTAGTTTGGTTTGAATTTCATGTGATGAGGATTATGTGATGAAATTTTATTATGGTGTGACTGTTCCATAAAGGTCGTACTGAGTAGCCTTGGTGATTTTTACTTGATAAAACTCGTTAATTTTAAGTAGATCTTTCGACTTTACCATCATGTTCCCATCAATCTCAGGTGCAAATTTTTGGCTTCTGCCAATGTAAATTTTCTTTTTTGCGTCGTATCTCTCTATCAATGTTTTTGCAAAATGGCCAATGAGTTTTTTGTTTTTTGAATGTGAAATTTTTTGTTGAAGAAGCATGGTTTTTTTGCGACGTTCTTTTTTTATTTTGCTTATTAGTTGGTTTTGGAATGAACCAGCCTCGGTATTATCTTCCTGTGAATATTCGAAAACACCGACATGATCGAATTCTATTTCTTTAACAAATTTCAGAAGATTTTTGAAATATTTTTCCGTTTCTCCTGGAAATCCAACGATAAGACTCGTGCGAAATGTCATTTCCGGAATTAATTTTTTGATTTTTTTAATTTTCTCGACTGTTTTTCCCACTAAAAATGGTCTACGCATTTGTTTTAAAATTTCCGCATCTCCATGCTGTAAAGGGATGTCGAGATATTTACAAATTCTGGAAGATTTCGCGAGGATACTTAATAATTCGTCATCAATTCTTTCCGGATAAATATACAGTATACGAACCCAAAAGTTTTTGTTAATGGATGAAATTTTTCTCAATAATTCGGAGAGCATTTTCTTCCCATATAAATCCATTCCGTAATAGCCGCAATCTTGCGCCACTAAAATAATTTCTTTTACTCCTAAATTGATAAGATCCTTTACTTCATTCAAAATCGACAACATCGGACGACTGCGGTAGCGCCCTTTTAGCTTTGGAATAAGGCAAAAACTGCATTTATTATCACAGCCTTCAGCAATCTTCACGTAAGCATAACTTTGAGGAGTAATGAGCGTTTTCCCCGGCATATCAAGATACTGAATCGGTTCCGTAGATACCGCAAAAACTTTTTTACCTTCGGATACTTCTCTAATTATTTTTGCAAATTCCGCATAATGTTTCCCGCTGATTACGGCGTATAATTGTTTATATTTATTTAAAATACTTTTATCAAGTTGAATCGAGAGACAACCAACCAAAACAACTTTTTTCTTCTTTAATTCGTCTAATTTTTCGTAAACTTCCTCGCGAGCCGTCTTCAAAAAGGCGCATGTATTCAACAAAACTATCTCTGCATCTTCTACATTTGCCAATTCGCAAAAATTTGGCAATTCGGCGAGCAAAGATTCTGTATCTGCTGTATTTTTGGGACAACCAAGAGTTATTACACCTACTTTCATAATATTTTTTAAGGATTAAATGGATTTTTTTTGTTGAAATCAGGAATATACATACTCGAACTATCTAATTCTTGAGTCCAACCGTTTTCGAATCCAAGACTCTCCATATAGTCATTAACTTTTTTCCATTCTTCGAACGTGATTGGTCTATTTATTTCAGCATATTTATCAGCATGATAAAGGGGAAAATACTGGCTCATTAAGCCGATGTGCATGCTATTGTCTATCTTTGCCAAGATATCCAGAGCACGAAAACTATTATCAAGATTATTTGGCAAAACCATGTGACGAATAATGATGCCTTTGTAGGCAATCCCTTTTTTTGTCATCAAGTGGCCCGTTTGTTTCAACATTTCTTCAATGGCTTTTTCTGCAATATCCGGATAATTTTTGATGCCGGAATATTTGTATCCAATTTCTTCTATTCCATATTTAAAATCGGGCAGATAGATATCTACAATTCCTTCCATGTCACGAAGCATGCCAACAGATTCATAAGCGTTTGTATTCCAG
>JBAYGM010000164.1:0-2742 GCA_041666705.1 Candidatus Altimarinota bacterium
ATGTCATCGTTATCACTAATTTGATATTTGACTGGGAAAAGATGAAAAACCTCATATTCCTCTTTATGAGAGAGAAAAAATTCTTTAAGAAAATACGTTTTCCCAATTCCAAAACGACCAGTAAAAAATACTCTTTTATTATTTTCAACTTTCTGTAAAAAATAATTAAAATCGCCTTCTAGCCCGTCAATTGGAATTAATTTTTCATCTGCCATAAATTAATGTCTAATCATTAATTTTAATTTTCGATTATTCCACAATCATACTTTGCCCATTTTGGTTCTTTGTCACAAAAATTAAATTGCTGACCGTCAAACTCAAATCGGAATAAACCAATCTTGAACTCATCTGGAGCTTCTTCAAGATGGGCTATAAGCGCATCTTGCGCTAAATCAATTAGCTGAAAATTTGGATGATTTTCGTTAAAAATCGTCGCCTGAATTCCATCGGCACCAAAAATATAAACCGCTTTTTTATTTGTATTTGTGTGAATTACGTCCCAATGAGAAATAAGCCATAAACCATCCTCCACGCAAGGATTAAATAATAAGCCATTTAGGGCATGATTTCTAAGCGTCTTTCTGATTTTTTCCATATTAATACTTTAGCTCTCTAAGATATTCACTGACTTTTTTGTCTACCGCTTCTCGTTCTTTTTCAAGACTAGATAATTCTTTCCAGGCCGCTTTTACATCAATTACTTCCTCCTGCTCGCTTGAGTCAATATACTGACCAATATTCAAACTGTAACCATTCTCGGTAATTTCTTTCGCATTAACTATCCGAGCGTATTTTTCAATATCAGAATAGCTATCGTATGCTTTAATGATTTTATTTATATCCTGTGGTCGAAGCGAATTCTGATTTTTACCTTCAAGAAAATCTTTTTCGGCGTCAATAATCAAAACCTTGTTTTTCTTACTTTCCGGTTTATTCTTGTTCAAAATCAAAATCGCGGCCGGGATACCAGTGCCGTAAAATAACTTAGACGGCAAAGCAATAACCGCTTCAATAAGGTCATTTTTGAGGATTTGTTCGCGAATTCGGCCTTCGGCGCCACCCCGAAACAAAACGCCGTGCGGAAGGACAATACCGGCTCGACCATTGGCATTCATCGATTTAATAATATGCAAAACAAAAGCATAGTCGGCATTTTTCTCCGGAGGCATATCATATCCCTCAAGTCGTCCATATTTATTTGTTCTGAAAATCTCCGACTCCCAATCCTTGATTGAGTAGGGCGGATTTGCCACAGCTATATCGAATGTTTGTAAACCGCCATGTTGCGTTAAAAATTGCGGATTTGCCAAGGTGTCGCCTCGACGAATATCAGCGCTGTCCAAACCGTGTAAAAACATATTGATTCTGGCAATGGCAAAAGTACTGATATTTAATTCCTGACCATAAAGATAAAGTGTCTTGGCAATTTTTTCGCCGGATTTTTGTTTTAGATAATCATATGCCTCAAGTAAGAAACCGCCCGAACCAACTGTCGGGTCGTAGACGTGATCTTTCTGATGCGGTTTTAAAATTCCCATGATAACTTTTTCGACCTCGCGAGGCGTGTAGAACTCGCCGCCTTTTTTACCCGCATCCGCGGCAAATTGCTTGATAAGGTATTCATAAGCATCACCCAAGAGGTCAGAGCTAATATAGGTATTGCCAAAATTGTATTGAGAAAAATGGTTAATGAGCCGCTGAAGCGTTTCGTTTGGGAAGCGGTCTTTATTGGCAAAATCAAGATCATCAAAAATCTTATCCAGCTTCGGGCTGTTGGCATTGGCAAGTTTTTCAAAAATATCATTTAACCTCTGCCCTATGCTTTCTGCTTGTTCAATAACAACCGCCCATTTGCAATCTTTTGGAACCTGGAAACGATGGTTGTAATCGGCATCGGCGATTGTCTTGTCACTGTACTCTTTCATCACCGACTCGTATTCTTCGTCCCAGACATCGCTCATTCGCTTATAGAACAAAAGTCCGAAGATGTATTTTTTATAATCAGAGCTATCAATTTTTCCTCGAAGAATATCCGCACTCTTCCAAAGAAAAGCTTCAAGCTGGGGCAAAGTAAGTTTGCTTCCCATCTTATCTACGATGGCCTGAATGTCCTGCGGACGATATTTGCGGTCCTTGCGCGGGCCAACTCTGAGAGGAACGAGAATGCCATCCTTTTCCCAGTTTCTTAAAGTGTCTTGGTGAATGCTAAAAATCTCTGCCACCTGACCAATAGATAGCAAATCGGGTTTTCCTTTTAGTTTTTCTTGTATGTCTTTTCGCATAAATTGAGTTTATGACTTTAATTCAATATATTCCTTTTAAAATACCTGTCAAGTTCTTCATAGGTTTTCATAGGTTAAATTAAGATAAAAGCCCCTGAATATGGAGTTTTTCGACAACAACAAAAAACCACAAAAATTATTTCATGGCTTTCCTCAAGGAAATTCTATAAATATGAACGCAATATTTTAATAAGCCCCCTGCCGATGGCCAATGCGGATTATTAGCACAATCAATTCGTATTTTTTAATCTCGTAAATTATCCGGTATGGCCGCACTTCGCAAGAGCGCTGGGCTTTGTATTCTCCCTCTAATTTCTTACCCAAATATGGATTGCTGGCCAAAGCAACTAAAGCGGCTTTAATGCGAAGCTGATAACGGCTATCAATTTTACTTAGATCTTTTTGAACCTTTTTTGGAATGACTAGCTTGTACGCCATATTTCTTTTTACTTTTATCGGC
>JBAYGM010000165.1:0-2725 GCA_041666705.1 Candidatus Altimarinota bacterium
ATACGCATAAAACCTTCTATTTTCTTACGAACGTAATCTGAGTCGGTTTCCATATATCTTCGCTCTAAATTGGGGATTACGCCCTCAAAAGTTGTGTTGTAATCGCCCTGAAAACCGCTTACTGCAATGTCGTCGTCAGCGTCATCGTCAGAATCGCGTGAAATAGATCCGCCAATTCTGACTGTATATTTTTTATCTCCCGTGCCGTTTAAAACCAATTCCATGGCCTCTTTTGATAATTGCCCTACTGGTATTTCCATTGAAAATTTGTTTGCTTTTGCAACCGCCTCAAGAATTCTGTTATACCAGGTCAAATGCGAAGTCGTTGAAGACCAAGGCATAATTGCGCCTTCTCCAAGCGTTAAATTCTTATTTGGCATAACAAGGTCCGGATCAATTTCCAGCTTTGTTCCAAGCCCATGACATGTTGGACATGCGCCGTGCGGGCTATTAAAAGAGAACATTCTTGGTGAAATTTCCGAAATGCTTATATTACAAGTCGGACATGCATATTTATCCGAATAAATTTCTTCTTTTTTCGTTTCAAAATCCTGAATAATTATTGTTCCTTCACCGTGTTTTATGGCTATTTCAACGGAATCTGCAAGCCTTGAACGATCCGGATTTGGCATATCAATCTCCTGTCCTGATGGAAGAACTTTTTTGATTGGCTTAAAGTTTTTTACAACTAAACGATCGACAATAATATCAATTGAGTGTTTTTTATTTTCATCAAGCTCCGGAACTTCAAGAATGCTATATGCGTTACCATCAACACGCGCCCTAACAAAGCCAAGTTTCTTGATTTTTTCAAAAACTGCAAGGTGTGAACCTTTTTTATCCCGAATAATCGGGGCCATCACCATAATCTTTGCATCTTCCTTCATGTCTGCGATTATTTCCACGATTTGGCTGACACTTTGACGCGTAATTGACTTTCCGCATTTTGGACAATGAGGATGACCGACTTTGGCGAATATAAGCCTTAAATAGTCATAAACTTCCGTGATTGTTCCAACTGTTGAACGCGGATTTCGCGGCGCTGATTTTTGATCGATTGAAATCGCAGGTGAAAGTCCATCTATGGAATCCACATCCGGTTTTTCCATTAATTGCAAAAATTGTCGCGCATAAGTCGAAAGCGATTCGACGTATCTGCGCTGACCTTCCGCGTAAATTGTATCAAATGCGAGAGTTGATTTACCTGAGCCGGAAAGCCCTGTAATAACCGTTAATTTGTTCTTTGGGATTTCTACGGAAATGTTTTTCAGGTTGTGTAAACGCGCGCCTTTTACTGTAATTTTATCAATCGGCATAAGTTTAAATTCGAATAAAAATTAAGTGTGTGTAATTTTAGCACGAGATTCACGCAAAAGTCAAAAGGCAAAGCTCAAAACTCAAAACCACAAGTAAAAATTCAAAAACAAGATGCGAAATGCAAAAGCTTAACCTTTCGTTATATCTTTTACGTCGGAATTAATCCGCTTAATTATTTCTCCAATTGGAGTCGTTTCTTGCTTTTCCGGATCTGCCATTCGAGACATAACGTCCCATAAAAAATTTCCGTCATTGTATGCTTCTACAACCGTTTCCGGCTTTAAGACGCCTTCCATAAGCCTTGTTGCGGCAACGGCGTGCATTTTTGAAAGATATTCTTTTCGCATAAAATCGATTGTGACCGTTCCGCTCTTTATCAACGAGCTATTCATAATGTCAGCACTTGGCTTTTTTAATTTTGAAAGTCTTTCCGCCAGTCCTTTAAAATTTTCTTCCGCATATTCAGGCGTTACAGCGCTTTTTCTTGCGGGATTTGAAGATTGAAAATCTCTACAAAATAGAAGAAAAACTTCGCCAATCAATTTATTTTTTACTATTTTATTTTTAACATTTTCACTTATAAGAACTATCAGCCCATTCATCGTTTCTTTTCCGGGTGATAATTTTATTTGTTCAAAAATTTCATCAGCGACTTGATGAATATGCTGTTCTGTACGATCCGCAAGACTTGCAACGCCTGTATTTCGCACTGAAGTTTTTGTCGGAATTATTTTTAACAATGCGATTTTTTCGCCAAGTTGTGCGTATTTTCCCGACGTTTCAGACGGCGATGGAATTGGATTTACGGTCATTTTGTTTTTGTTATAAAGGCCTTACTCTTTTTGTACGCTTGCCTCTTTTGCCATCTCGCGTTTCTTGCACAATGTCTTCAACGGCTGTATCCACTGCGCCTTTACCTGCTTCTTTTTTAGGCAAATATTCCGCTAATGTAACAATATTTTGCACCATAGCCGTTTCTCCAACCGCAACAACTTGAGGCGAACCTCCTCTAACATGCGCCACCTCTAACATCATTTGGACTACAACCATCTCAAGAACTGAATTTACCGCTGAATCGCCATTGTCATGGCCAAGATATTCGAAAAGTATTAGCATTGCCGCGTCCAAAGTCTGCGTAACATCCTCAGGGCTTGCAATAATTGCATCTGTTATCGGCTTTGCTGTTTCTATTAAATTCAATCTTCCCTGTCCAACTTCTCTTCTTGATTTTGGACGAGAAACATACGTGTCAAGCCTCTCTCTTAATGCTTCTTCAAATGATGGTTTTTGTGGAATTCTATCCATAGTAATTATTGTTATGTTTTTATTTTTGTTTTAATAATTAGCTCGCGACTTCTCTTGATTCAAGCATGTCGTATTGTTTGTGATTTTGCTTTAAATCAAACAA
>JBAYGM010000166.1:0-2705 GCA_041666705.1 Candidatus Altimarinota bacterium
CTTCTATGTGAAACAATACAGATTTTATCGGCTTCCAGTAAGGCTTTTTTCGCTCTGTAGAATTCAGTTTTCAGATTTTCCGGCAGATAACAATCCATTGGGAATTTTTAATTTGAAAGGAGAAAATACTACCACTTTTAAGCTAGGCAAGGAAAGCTCCCTACTGAAAAACAGATTGCAAAATAAGCCCTAATGTTGAAACATGAATCTTGTGATAAAAGCAAAAATTGAACAATTTGCGAAGAAGTTGGGATTCGATCTTATCGGATTTTCGGATATAACCGTCATTCCAGCGCAAGCGGGAATCTACAACGGTTGGCTAAAAAAAGGCTATTGCGCAGACATGGATTATTTGCAAAAAACTTCTCCGCGCAAGGATTTAAAGAAAATTTTGGCATCCGCGAACACTGTAATCTCATTAGGCATAAATTATTACTACGAGCAAAAACCGCTTAAACAAGGCCACGGTCGTGTTGCGCGCTACGCTTTTGGTCGCGATTATCACAAAATTATTGGCAAGAAATTGAAGCAACTGGAGGAATTTATAAAAACTCTAGATCCAAACGCGGAAACAAAATCATATGTCGACACTGGTCCAATTTTGGAAAGAAATTTTGCAGAAAAATCAGGGCTCGGAACAGTAGGAAAAAATTCTTGTTTGATTACAAAAGAATTTGGGTCATGGGTTTTTCTTTCTGAAATAATTACGAATTTGAAAATCAAACCATCAATGTCACTCCCGCGACTGTCATGCTCGCGAAAGCTGGCATCTAATAAAAAAGATTTCCCCCTCTGCGGCACTTGTACTCGCTGTATCGATTCTTGCCCAATGCAAGCCATTATTTCGCCAGGCACGATCGACGCCCGCAAATGTATTTCTTATTTAACAATCGAAAACAAAAAACAAATTCCGAAAAAATTTCACGCGATTTTAAAAAAATCAAAACGTCTTTTTGGTTGCGATATTTGCCAAGAAGTTTGTCCGCACAATTGTCGTGCGAAAGAAAATAATCACCCAGAATTTCACGAACCACCCATCGCCACCGACCAACTCAATCTCAAAAAAATCCTAGCCATAAAATCAGACGCCGAATTTCTAAAACTCTACGCCGGCTCCCCTCTCATGCGCGCAAAAAGAAAAGGACTGCAGAGAAATGCAAAAATCCTACTCTAGAATCAGTAAAATTAACCCAATCATCCGCTCCTTGTCTTTTGGGTTGCTCTCAGCGACGAGAAGAGTTAGAGCTGTGAGCGCCTCCGGAGTCATGCGGATTGGATTAAGTAATCCGGTTTTTTTCAAAAACCACACGAAAGAAAATGCCCCCGAACGCTTATTCCCATCAACAAATGGATGATTTTTAACAGTAAAATACAAAAGATGAGCAGCTTTTAATTCCAAAGTTGGATATAAATCTTTTCCGCCAAACGATTGCAAAACATTGCCTAATATTCCGTCGATAGTTTGTTCTTTTCTTGCGATGCCAAATAAATTGCTTGCTTGTCGACTTTTCGTAAGGCTGATTTTTAAATCTGAAAGAGCGTCTATCAACTCCTTAGCTGTAATTTTAAATTCTTTTTTAGTTGCCCCGGCCTTAGGAAAATTTTCTTTATCGTATGCATCGAGCGAGAACCAGGTATTTGCAAACATTTTTATCAATTCGAGCGCATCGGTCGCGCCAACTGCGCCGCCAGACGGCAATAACATTCTTACCTGTTCAACGGCTTTCAAAAATAAATTATAATTTTTTGCGAGTCGTTTTTTATTGATCGTGTAGCCATTAACGATATGGGAATGGAGTATTTTTGTCGCCCACTGGCGGAACTTTGTGCCCATTTTTGAGCCTATACGATATCCAACAGAAATAATCATGTCCAGATTGTAGATTTCTACAGAACGCTTAACCTCCCTTTTTCCCTCCGTTCGAACTTGTTCCATTTTGGAACATGTTGCTCTTTTCGATAACTCTCTTTCCTCGTAAATATTTTTTAAATGTTTCGTTACTGCCTGCGGATTTACTCCGAATATCATCGCCATTTCAGCCTGTGTTGCCCATATTGTTTCTGCATGAATATCCTCCCGGAGCTCAATTGCTCCGCTTTTTGAGTGATAAACAACGATCCCATTTTCCCTTTTTATGTGCATTTTTAAGTAATAAAATCACGGATTCAACAAAACCCACCCGTACGTTTACCATACGAATATAAAATTTTCTTAAAATATTTCTAAAATATTTTCTCTACATAAAACTCTCCATCACCTCCGCCACGTTCACGTTGGAAATGTCTACGTTCACTCGCGGCATGCCATCTTGTAAAGCGACGTCACTGCTTTCGTACGTCGGCTTGTCGATTTTATAGAAAATCCCGATCGGTAGTTTTTCTGTTTCTCCAGCCTTTTTGAAGGCCTCGTCCAGATTTGTAACGTCGTGTCCGGCTTCCTCCAACTTATAAACTTTCTGTCTGAAATATGAATAAGTATTTATTTTGTTGAATGTTACACACGGCTGAAAAACATCGATCAGAGAAAATCCTTTATGATTAATCGCTTGTTCAATCAATCTCGTCAGATGCGGAAGATCGCCTGCAAACCCCCTCGCCACAAAAGTACAATCGCCAGCCAAAGCGAGTCGAATCGGATTTACCGGATCCTCAATAATTCCAAAAGGAGTTGAAGGCCCCTTCATTCCCTTCTCGGAAGTCGGTGA
>JBAYGM010000167.1:0-2698 GCA_041666705.1 Candidatus Altimarinota bacterium
AAGAAAATAAAATTTATTGCTCTAAAAAACAATGGCGTGACATTAAAAAAGCTATTGAGAAATATGAGCGGATTAAACAGGAGGGATAAATTATGACTAAAGTAAATTGTGCGTATAAAGGTTGTATTTTTAATCTTGATAGCGCATGTGAGAATAAAGAAATAACTCTTAATATCAAGATGCTTGCAGGCAATAAGACATCATTTTTTTGTGAAGAGCATGAAGTTATTCCTGAGGCAGAAATTGATTAGAGATATCGAATGGAATATGATTTGGATGTCGATTAGATATTGCATGAATCGACAGTCAATATCTTCTGCAACTCATCCAGAAAGGATAATTTATTGTTATTATAATAAATTAAATGATAATCAAAAAAATAGGCTTGCAATAGATTGCGCAAAAAATTTAATTAGTTTAGGCAAGCACGCTTTTGGCCATAAAAAAATTGATAGGCCTACTTGGATGAAATTTATGAAGGTAATGTTATATCCAAAGCATTTTAATGTGAAGCTTATCGATGGGTCGATGCACACTGTATTTACAGCAAATAATAGAGTATATCCATTGCAAGAGTATATAAAAGAACCATGGAAAGAAATAATCGTTCCAAAAGAATTCATAAAAGAATGGAGATGTTGAGATGAAAAAGCTAATTTTCTTTTCGTTAATTTTGATCATATCGAGCTTGTCCTCGGTATGTTATTGTGCTTTCGATTTTGATAAATATAAGCAAGCTGTCGAGAAATATAAAAAAGATTTATCCGAATTTAGAAAACAAGAGCCATATTATCCGACAATCGATTTAAATACGCTTACATCTACGAGCAGCAAATATAGTGAGATTATTATACTTCCAAATGGAGATTTGAGTATTTGTATTGATAATAATATTAATACTGATGGAGTTATAATTCCAAGCAATAATGCAAAAAAATTATCAAAATTTCTAAATTATGTTTATTTAGATAATGAGGAGAAATTAAAATGAAAAAGCTAATTATATTGTTAACTATTTTGTTGGCGTCAACAAATTGCTATTGCAAGGAAACCCATCATAATTTTGGAATCGCTTACAATGGCATAAAAATAGGACACGACACGACAAACCGATCTGATATTGGATTTTATATTTATCCGAAAAAAGATGCGTCATTTGAATTTGGTTATAATGCAACTTATCGCCTTGATTATTTTGATGGAGAAAAAAAGTCAGAAAGGAGAGCGGCAACATATATTGGGGCTAGCGTATCTTCACACTATCCATTTATTTTTGAAATCGGAATAGTAGATAATAAAGATGAAGATATTCAAGTTAAATTTGGCGTTGGACTTGCGGTTGATTCTGATAACCAAACAACAATATTGCCAAGATTTGAGATTAACTGGAGGTAAAAATTATAATGGAAAATGAAGAAAAAAATAATTATTGTGAAAAAATTGAAATAGGAAGGCGTCTTCAAAATACGATCCTAATTATAGCTTTTGGAGCAGGGCTTTTTTATTATTTAAAATTAGTTTGTGACTTTGTGAATGGAGCAGGATAAAATGGATTATCGCGAATTAACGCCGAGACAATTTAATGAGCTAGGAATGCTTGCTCGCGCAAACGCAGTACTAAAACTTTTTGATTGTGAGTTGCGAGTTGAATATGATGTTACCGGATATGGAAGAATTGTTGCATACAAGGAGGATACTAAAGATGTCATGGCCTGATGTTGTTTCGCTAATCGCAATTCTTGTTTTTATCGCATACGTTATGGATACCATCATAAATTTGGTTAGGGCGTAAACATGGAAGTTAAAAACAAAATACCAATTTGCACTCCAGTTAAAAAAGAGTTAATGGTTATCACAAGCAAATTCGGTGTAACCCGTATGATACCTGGTTATCCACACCCGAAAACTCATTGGGGGATTGATATTGGGGTTACAGTAGACACTGATGGCTTCGCGGCAGCTGGAGGTCGAATAACAAGATGTAGCGTAGATCCTACTGGGTACGGAAAGTTTATGATTTTGCATTCTTACTATGAGGGTACAGACTGGTTTTTTATTTATGGGCATCTCAATAAATTTTTGGCATCCGTTAATGATGAGGTTAATAAGGGCGATTTAATCTGTAAGACTGGTAATACCGGTCCAATTTCAACAGGCCCCCATCTCCACTTCGAAATGAGCCATACCCGACAATTAACTGATCGTGAAAATTGTTGCGTTAATCCGGTTGAGTATTTTGTATAGATATGATAACCAGATGCGCAATAAGAATAATAGAGAAAAAAGAAAGAATTTATAAGGGACGAAAGAATGAGCGGCATTCTGATCTTTTAAAGCGCGTAATGATAACAAAATCTTTTATTTTTAGTCTTGATTCTTATTTACTCGGATTTATTGACGAAAATGGAATATTTTATAATAGGCAAGAAGCCGCAAAACATGCATTCAATTGTGGACAAATAAATGATTCTGACATTACTGTTTTAATAAGTGAAGATTTATGGTGAAAATTAGTATTTTTTTATAGATATGCATATTAATAGAGGATTTATAAATATAACGCTAGAATATCGAAGCTTATATGATGCTGATAACGATAAGCTTCATTTATGGCTAGAAATTAATGACAAAATACACGAGGAACTTGAAAGTTGCGAACTCGATAAATTAGATGTTTTCGCTAAAAAAATAAAAGAGT
>JBAYGM010000168.1:0-2673 GCA_041666705.1 Candidatus Altimarinota bacterium
CATTGTTGGCGTTCCAGATTTTTTGGCATGTAATTGATGGAACAAAGTTGCTTTTTCTCCACTTATCGCGTCGTCGCGAATTTGTTTTTTGATTCCGTATTTTTCAATAAATTTTACGAAAAATGGAGTTAAAATCAGAGCTATGATAAAAGATAAAATTTCGGCGCCAAAGATGAATGATAGATGCCTAATTGTGTTTGCGTCTATGAATTGCATATTTTTACCAGGTAAAGTTATTAAATGTCCAATCAAGTAATATTTGTGTTTCTTTAAATCTGTCAGGGCTGTCCAGTACAACCGTTATTATATCATTTCCGTATGCATTTTCCGCCGCACTTACAAAAGAGAAGCCCGCTTCCATCGTATGACCGGTTTTGAGTCCTTTAATTCTTCTGTCTTTCCCGAGGAGATTGTTTGTGCTTTCCAGTTTATGCTTTATTTTGTTATCGATTGATGTAATTTCCATTTTTGAAGTGGATGCCGCTTGTCTTATAAAAGGTTTTTTGTATGCTATTCGAGCGAGTATCGCTATGTCTTTTGCAGTTGAATAGTTGTTTTCATCGTCGAATCCGACGGGGTTTGAGAATTTCGTTGATTTTAAGCCTAGCATTTCCGCTTTTCGATTCATTTTTTCAATGAATTTTTCCGCTGAACCGGCATTATGTTCCGCGAGCGCATATGTTGCGTCGTTGGCGGAATGAATTAATGATGCGTAAAGAAGGCTTGCGACTGTAATTTTTTCTCCGGGATAAAGCCATATTTTTGATCCATCTGTTTTTGCCGCTTTGTCGCTTACAATAGCCACTCCATTCAAGGAATTTTCATCGAGAATTATTGAGTCTGTCATAAGTTTTGTGATGCTTCCTATCGGTCTTCTTTCGTCAGCATTTTTTTCATATAAAATTTTCCCGGTATTCAAATCCATAACAACAATTGATTTTGCGCCTAAATCTAATGGAGTTAGATTTTCTTTTTGATAAGGTTCTGGCAAAATATTTATTATTGAAGAATATTCTTCGTTGATTGTTTGAGGCGTTTCTTGTGCTGCAAAAACATTAGCCGATGCTGTGTGAAGCAAGCTTCCGATATATAGATTTAAGAGAGTGATTAGCATTTATTCTAGTTAAATTGTCATTATTTTTTAACCGGCTTTGTGACGGTAGTGGGTTTTGTATTTATTTTGTTAGCGGTGTCGCTTTGCGACGTTTTATTTATATTGGCCTGTGCTTCGCTTTGCGAAGCGGCCTGTTCCCGCTGATATAGTAATGCCGCATATTCATCATAAGGGTCTTTTATTGGATTTTCAAAATAATCGGTTCCAATTTCAATTAAGATGTCGGCGTTGCTTTGGAATGGTGCTTCTGTGTATTCGATAGGAATTGCGTTTGAAGTTTTACCCGGAATTAATTCCTGCAAGATATCTACAAAGTCTTTATCGACAGTATCTTTAATGTAATAAGTGGTTTTTTTGACTGTGTTAGTTTTTGCATTTCCGAATCTGACGACATTAAGACAGTATCTAGTAAAAAGAGATTTTAATTTTGTTGCGGCCGGATAAACCGTGCCGTTTAAAATCTGTATTCGATAATCTTTATGTGTCAATTTTGCATTATTTAAAACAAAATCGACGGTTTTTTGCATGTGTGTGTATTTGTTTCCCGCAGGAATTAGCACGTATGCGCCTCCAAATAATTCTTTATCGCCCGGAACAAGCCATCCGCCGCATAACGATGGATCGTCGCTGAATTCGTAAGATTTTATAACCTGAGTGTTCCCCATTTCTGAAGCGATTTTTACGAGTGTGATTATTTCTCTTGTGGCTAAGTTTGTTTCAATGTTGTTTTTTAATGATAAGAAAATGTTCTCAATTTTACTTTCATCAAAACTTTCTTTTTTATTTAAAACCTTGTCTTTAATTGCGTTTATTATTTGTCTTTGTCTTTTGTCTCGATCAAAAACGCTTGTTGTTTGACGTGATCTTGCGTATTTCAAGGCTAATTCGCCATCCATGTGGTGCCAACCTGCATCAACATGTAAAAGCTCGTATCCGGTTGTTCCGGCTTTTGGATACATTGGGTCATCAAGAGTTGTATCAACGTAAACATCGATTCCACCGATTGAATTTATCATTTTTTCAAATCCCGAAAAGTCTATTTTTGCATAATAGTGGATTGGTATCCCCATCATGTCTTCAACTGCGGTTTTTGTTATATCCAAGGCTTTTTCCGAGTCTTTGTAGTAGGCTTTTGAATATGCGTAAACCGCATTTACTTTTTCACCGCCAAAATTATTTCCAATGTCTTTTACTTTTACAAATACGTCTCTTGGTAAAGAGAATAGGCTTGTGATTTTATTTTCCTGATCAATGCTTGCGATTAACATTGTGTCTGTTAAATCCGCTCCGTCGTGCGTTCCACCGCCAATTCCCATTAAAAGTATATTTGTGTGATTATAGGCGTCTGTATCCAGTTTTTCACCGAAAAAGAAGACAACGTTTGTGACGCTGACATTGAATATCAGCTTTAATAAAAAGAAAAATATAAATATTGCCAGAAATATTTTTGCGCCTTGTTTGATATAACTTAAAAGAAGAGAGGATTTTTTTTCCATGTGACTATCATTGTAAGTTTTTTTATCCGTTACGTCAAAATAATTGTTAGCTTTATTTCGCCG
>JBAYGM010000169.1:0-2668 GCA_041666705.1 Candidatus Altimarinota bacterium
AGTTAAAGCATATATGGGGGCAACGCCTCCTGATTTGTCTCAGTATATCAAAAGTCGTAAAGAGCACTATTTGCATGGCTTTATCAATGATCCACAAGTGTTGTTGGCGGGAACGTCTATGCCACGTGTTGGTTTGAATGAGAAAGCGCAAGAAGATGTAATCGCTTATATGGAAGAGATAGGAGATTCGAAAAAAGCAGAACGTGAAAGCCTTGGCCTTTGGGTCATGCTTTATACCTTTGTATTCGCAATCTTGGCCTATTTGTGGAAACGCAAAATCTGGTCGGAAGTACACTAAAACTAATTTTTAATCTTCTTTTCCCCTAACGGGGAAAATCTTTTTGACATTTTTCTCCTAAATATTCTAAAAACAGCACATTTAAGCCACATTTTTGTTAGAGGCGCTATACTTTTTTAGGATAATTCTATTAAAAGTATTAAAGTAAATTATATGATTAATTTTTTTTTAATTATGTTAAATAAGATTGCTTATTAAAACGAATCTCCATAATATTTCATTCAAAAAAAGGTTTATAATGCTTAATACCGTTCGCTCCAAAATTCTTTTTACATTATTTGCATTCAGTTTTATAGGTCTTGGGGCTATTTATTGGTATTTAACGGCAACCTTTCATAATTTTTCGAATGATACGGCAAAACGGTCACTAACAATGCTTAGCCAGTCTATTTTTCAGACGCTTTCGGGAAGCATGCTCGCGGGCGATCCAAAAGTTGTTGCTGAAGCAATTTCTAAAGCACAAACAATTGAGGGAATTGAAAAGCTGAACGTTGAAAAATCACAAGCTATTATTGATCTATTTGGAATAGAAGCGAAATTCAGTGAAGATCCTATGATTAAAGAGATTTTTAAAACGAAAGAATCCAAGGTCATCGAAAGCAATGACAGACCGCATACTATCCGTTTATTGCAGCCTTTGATTGCAGAGAAAAAATGTTTGGCATGCCATACCAATATTCAAAATGGGGATGTCCTTGGGGTTATGGATTTGGTTATTTCGCTTGAAAAAAATGATGAAGAGATTAGTAAGACGGAGACTATTTTATTGATTGCGTTAATAGTAGCTGTTTTTGCACTCATCATAGCCTTAAATCTTTTTTTTGGAAAAGAGGTTTTGACCCCTTTGAATGAATTACGAAACCGTATCGGTGCGTTGGTTAGCGGGGATAAGGATTTGACCAAGCGGCTTGAAATAACCAAAAAAGATGAGTTTGCCGAAGCAGCATTGGAAGTGAACCGATTTGTCGCTATGGTGCAGGAAACGATTAACGAGGTTAAAGATCTTGGCAAACAAAATTCGACCATTGCTATGACCATTACGGATGCAACACGGACGATTTCAAATGGGGTAGTGCAGGAACGTTATATTGTTGAGGCGACTACCCAAAAAAGTCATTCGATAAAAGAGATTCTTTCAGAGGCAATAGCCATTTCTGAACAGACACAAAAAAATGTTGCCAACGCCAATGCGGAGCTTATAACGGCAAAAGATGCACTTTACCGCTGGGTGGGGGAAGTAGACGGATACATCGAAAATGAAAATGAAATGGTATCCCAGTTAACCTCTCTTAGACAAGATGGAGACCAGGTTAAAAGTGTTTTGGGGGTGATTAAAGATATTGCAGAGCAAACAAATCTTCTTGCTTTAAATGCAGCGATTGAAGCAGCTCGTGCGGGAGAACATGGAAGAGGTTTTGCCGTCGTTGCCGACGAGGTACGAAAACTTGCTGAACGAACACAAAAAAGTTTAACGGAAATTGAGATTAGCGTAAGCAGCATCGTTCAAGCGATTAATGACGTGAGCGATAAAATGGTCAATAATGCCAAAAGTATGAACAACCTAACGGTCATATCCAATGAAGTTGAGAAGAAGATTACCGAAACGTCAGCCGAAATGGAACGCTCTGTCTTGGTTGCACAAAGGTCGTATAGCGATTCCGTTGAAGTGGTAGGGCACATCGAGTGGATTATAGGGAAAATCTCTGAAATTAACACAATTTCTGAAGCAAATCATGTAAGTGTCGGAAAAATTGAAACCGATTCCAAGCAGCTTCTTGATGTTGCGCAATCGCTTTCAAAACGGATCGACGAGTTTAAGAGTTGATTTGAATCAACTCAATTCTTCTGTAACCATTCTATAATCAACTATTTAAAATTATCTTTTATTTATAATACGTTTTTGGTGAGCGACATGGTACTCTTTGTACGGAATAAAAAGGATTAATGTGTTAATAGATAGTTATGGCAGAACCGTCGATTATTTGCGTGTCTCGGTGACGGAGCGGTGCAATTTTAGATGTCAGTATTGTATGCCCGAAAAACCGTTTTCATGGGTACCAAAAGAGAATCTTCTCAGTTTCGAAGAGTTGTTTGAATTTATCAAGGTTTCCATCGATGAAGGGGTCAAAAAAATCCGGATAACCGGAGGAGAACCTCTTTTGCGTGAAGATCTTGATAAATTTGTGAAAATGATTCATGATTATAGAAACGACATTGATTTAGCGATGACGACCAATGCGTATTTGCTCAAAGGTGCCGCTCAAAAACTCTACGATGCAGGATTGCGCCGTATTAATGTCTCTATCGATTCCCTCATCCCTGATGTAGCCGAAAAAATTGCTAAAAAAGATGTTTTGAGCCACGTTTTGG
>JBAYGM010000170.1:0-2666 GCA_041666705.1 Candidatus Altimarinota bacterium
CAAAATTAATCACATCCTATGAACAAACTGATGAATATGTTGACCTTAAAATAGCGGAATTTGTTAAAAATGCAGGACCAAGTACGATTGATGTAAAACCGAAAGACGATGATATTGATGCCGGGAAATCTGCGGCTGAAAATGTTGCCGGAGATAACGAATTAAGTGATGAAACCGCTGGCTTTATGGAAGAAAAATTAACAAAAGGAGAAGTAAAACTTGTTAACGAAATGGAAAAGAAAATTCCTTTAAGCGTTAGAGGACCTGATGTGGAAGCAGAGCCTGCTTATTTAATGAACTCACACCAAGATAAAGCAACTGAAATGGCTCAAGCGGCTTTTGCAAATGAAATGGCTAAAAATCTTGGACTTGAAAAGCCGGATGCGAATATTAATGATTTATCAAAGGAAGCTAGAGGCGAATTTAAAGATTCAAGCGAAGGCAAAATACGCTACGATATAACGATAAAAAACCCTAGAGCATTTGCGAAACAATATCTCTTTAATAGCCAGAAAATAGGGCCAAAAGCCAGAAAAAGTTAGAAAAATTTCAACAATCTCTTTGCGAACTTTGCAGTTTTTATTAATGCGTATGTGAGCGGTTTGAAAACAAATTCTTGAGCAGGTTGGTATGAAACTTGAGTGCCGCCGAATTTTAATTTGAAGTCGGTGATGCGAGAATAATGATGAGATTTTATTGGGGAGCCGGATGAATCGAGTGGCGCGATTCCGAGTAAGTCATAAAATTTGAATCCGTCTTTTTTGGCTTGAGTAAGCGCTTCCCATTGAAGGAGATATGGGGCCATAAGATGGCGAAAATCGTGGTTTGAGGCGCCAAAATAATAAGTGGCGGTATCTTTGAAACGGGTAACGATTATGCCGGCGATGATTTGGGGTTTAGCGGATTCTGAGGATTTATATTCGGCGAGGTAAAGATTGGCGAGATTTTGCGGCGCTAAAATTGCGAGCATGTTTTCATAATAGGATTTTGAATGGATTTGAAAACCGTCGCGAGCGCAAGTTTGCGTTAAAAGGGCGTAAAAAGCGGTGAGATCTTTTTTGAATGTAGCGTTGTTTTTATTTGGGTTCGCGGATTTGCGAATTTTTACGTCATGTTTTTGCGCGACTTTTATGTTATAGCGACCCTTTGGTTTCATCTGAGAGAGGATTTGATCTTCGGATTGGTCGAGATTGATGATGAGCGTGTGTTCTGGTTGATATTCGGCGTGAGCGCGTTTGAATGCCGGCGGGAAGATGGAAGTCGAATCAAATTGCGCGGTTTTTTCAATCGGCGGATCCATGCGAACAAAAACAGCTTTTTCTTGGTGCGCGATTGATTTGAGTTTTTCGAGAATTTCTTGAAGCTGTTTTTTTGCGAGTTTAGGATTTTCGTAATTTAAAAGCGGACCACGCGGACAATATAGCCAAGAAAGGCCAAAAGGAAGACGCTGACGAATAAAAAGACCGCCAAATTTTGCCTCCGCCCCCGTTACAACAAAATACTTGTCGCGATTTTGCGATTTTGCTTGAAAATCGCCCCAAAATGTTGTTTGGTGAATTGTGCCAAATTTGTGCGAGGCAACGAATCGATTCCAGTCTTTATTCATGGCGTCATTATACCAAAAAATGGGATTTAAAAAAGGCGGCCCCGGATTGGAGCCGCCTTATAATTTTATTTTACCTCTGTCCCCAATTTGCTATTCTAAGCCAAACCTAGGAAACGTCCCCTTAATTCAACTTGCGGCGGATAAATGCCGGAATATCAAGTTCGCTTTCAGCGGCCTTTGTTTGCTGCATATTTGGATTAATATTGCGCAAAGAAGGCGATGATAATGACGAAGATGATGGCTGGCTATTCATAATAGGGGAATGTGCACGATCGATTTTTGATAATGCGCCTCTGTCTTTTTCAACGTTTTCAAAGCCGGTTGCGATAACTGTAACTTTCATTTCACCGGTGTATGAATCATTGATAACCGCGCCAAAGATGATATTTGCATCAGGATCTGCGGCTTCTGTGATTATGCGAGCGGCTTCATCGACTTCAAACATAGATAAGTCGTTGCCACCCGTAATATTGAACAAAATTCCTTTTGCACCTTCGATTGACATTTCGAGAAGAGGGCTTGAGATAGCGGCTTTCGCGGCTTCTGTTGCTCTGTTTTCTCCTGTGCCATAACCAATGCCCATGAGAGCGGAACCGGAATTTTCCATAATTGTTTTGACATCTGCGAAGTCGACGTTGATCATACCGTGCATTGTGATAAGGTCGGCAATGCCTTGAACACCTTGCCTTAAGACATCATCAACAATTGAGAATGCTTCTGTGATTGGAGTTTTTTTGTCGATAAGAGTCAAAAGCCTATCGTTTGGAATGATAATTAATGTATCAACTTTATTGCGAAGATTTTCAAGACCTTCCTCGGCTTGCATTCTTCTGCGATTTCCTTCGAATCCAAATGGTTTTGTTGAAACTGCAATTGTTAAAATACCCATTTCTTTGGCAAGTTCGGCAATAACAGGTGCGCCACCTGTGCCCGTTCCACCACCAAGACCACATGTGATGAAAACCATATCTGCACCTTCGATTGCTGCTCGAAGTTCTTCTTTGCTTTCTTCTGCGGCTTGTTTACCAACATCCGGATTACCACCTGCACCGAGACCGCG
>JBAYGM010000171.1:0-2628 GCA_041666705.1 Candidatus Altimarinota bacterium
AAATTGAGCTCGATGGCTTCAAGCAACGTCTGGTCATTATAATTGACCTTAGTACGCATCATCATCTCCAGGACATCATGGCCATGAATTGAAGGATTCATAGTGTCTTATTCCCCCCACACAAGCTAAAAAACCTTAATTTTTCGCTTCATCTTATCGCTATTCTATCCGTAAATACTAGTAAGTCCACTTATAACCTAAGGGGACCATTTAACCTATGGGTTTGATCTCATGTGCAAAGATCAATTAGTTGATATTTATAACTTTTTAAAAGAAGCGTCCGTTTTTGAATCCGAACCCCACCTGGATACGGCAAGCAAACTTAATCATATGTATGAACGCGGTTGGCTTTATGCCTCTTATCTTGCTAATAAAGTTATTGCAACCGCAGGTGCCTTTAGAATCAAAAAATGGGATACCTCACTATTAACGGATCTTCCCAACAAAGAAGAAGGAAATATTCTTTATATTCCATTTTTCGCTTGTAACACCAACAATATCACAACACCGCTAAAATTGTTAAAACAATATTTGAGAGAGCATCCTCTTATTCATGAAGTTATTTATTATAAGAAAGCTTGGGTCGTAGATCAAGATTGTCTTAAATCATTTTCCCGAAAAAAAATTATCGAATCCCCTGTAAAAAAAGAAAGTCCGTCCATTTTTCGCCCCCACATTAGTATCCACCCACCTGAGTTAACAACGGTTTCGAGCACCGACGATCTTTGGAAGCCTGTCCAAGTTGCTTAATTTAAAAAACTATTGTAAAAAATAACTGGGCCCATTAAATCAAATCGGCACTTTTTTTAAGATTTTGACTTCATATTGGCCGCGGATGCCGCTTAAAAGTTTATCTCGTTGCTGTTTTTTTTCTGTTAAATAAGAATTTATGATCGCATCATAAACAAATAGACTTCTGAGAATCCCTTCACGAAGAGCCCCGCGTAGAAGCAAATCATCTTCTCCAAGATTCCCAAATTGTTTTTTGAGAGTGCTGATAAGCCCTTCATAACTTTGGGTTTTCTGATTTCCAATCATCTCTTGCTTAACACGAAGATTATGGTCCCCAGAACCAGGCTTGGCGGTTTGTTTACCCACAACCCACACAATCACATAGCCAAGCTGGGTCGAGTACGGCCCCAAGACGTTTCCTTTTTGGGTTTGAAATAATTTTTCTAAATTTTCTTCGGAAAGGCCCAACAATCCATCCGCTGTGCCTTTTTTAGCGGACCTCGCAGAAAGCCAATTTACTGAATCCGGATTATTTTTTGCTTTTAAATACTGCTCCGTCGCATCCTTTTGGGTTGTTGAAGGCGGTAAATAAATATATTTAATTTCCCGCTGCTCTGGGCTTTGAATTTGGTTACTATTTTCCGCATAGTAAGAATCTATCTCGGATTGATCAATCCATTGAGGATGTATTCCCGTAAGTGTTTTTTCAGCTTTATATTCATCAATTATTTTTTCTTTTAAGGTTTTATTACGAACAAAAATTCCGGCCTTCAAAGCTTCTTGGAAAATCATTTCATCTTCAATCGCATATTGAAAAACTTCATCAGCGCTGTTCGCTCTGTGCTGATTTTTTAAATAATCATAGCGCTCTTGGCTAACACCGCAAGCGCCGACAACCGCTACTAGATTTTTTACTTTGGGCTGAAGTTTTAGAAGATTTTGGATATTTGTGTCAAGCACAGTTACCGTTGGGGATTCTAAAGCCCTATTCTCTACGGGATTTCCTTGTGAAATAATCACTTGCGGCAAAACAGTTTGCCCATTCCGTTTAATTACTTTCTGTTTTATAATATTTTCAATTCCCCGGGTTGTTTCTAAATAATAAGAGGTCGAATCCTCATCTAAAACGGCACCCTCAAGCGTTTTGCCATTGGAGAGTTCAAAGGTATCTGCATAAAGATATGGGGAAAACAGATAAAACAATACAAGGCTCATTAAAACTCTTAAGGTAGGCAATACAGCAATTGTCATCATAGGTTATATCTTGATGGCAATCTTACTGATTTTGGGATGGAGAATCAAACAAAAGATAATACCGAAGCTGTTGCTTGGATATCAAGTATCAACAAAAGCTTAAGCTACTTTTTGTTGATCAAGTAGTTCGTTGAGCGAATCGCTTTCTCCTTCAATCAATTCACCAAGAGTCATATTGATCTTTGATACTTCACTCGCAATAACTACTTTGGCTTTTCTACGAAGACGCGCAGCTTCCTTCAGCAAAAACCGATCATGTCCATAAACTTTCACTTTTTTATCAAGCAACTCTTCGATGATTAACTCATAGGTCAAAGCAATTAAATAAGCTTCGTCAAGATAAGCAAATAACCCCACTTCTTGTTCATCCGCAGCAAGGATGTCTGGACCATTAAATCGCGGGAATAAGTATGTTTCGATATTTCTTAATTTTGAATGCTTGCCTAATTTAGGCCATAAAATATAAATTCGCTTTAGTAAACTAGCCGATAAGGTAATAAGACTTTTCAGATCTGCCACTAATTCTTCAGGGGCTTCACACCCCCAAACTCGGCTTACAAACTCAATAAAACGGTCTGAACTATCATTGATTAATTTCTTAATTCGACTTTGATAAAACCGAAACATTTAGGAACTCCTTTC
>JBAYGM010000172.1:0-2614 GCA_041666705.1 Candidatus Altimarinota bacterium
TATGCCATTTGGTTATGAGGAAATTTGGATAAAAACTTTTCATGGATTTTGCGATAAGATTCTGCGCGAAAAAGGAATTGAAAACGGCATTGATCCGAATTTTAAGCTTCTTACAAAAACTCAACAATGGACCCTTTTGAAAGAGAATTTTTATGATTTTGAATTTGAATATTATAAACCAAGTGGCAATAATTCCGGTTTTATACACACGCTTTTGACGCATTTCAGTAAACTTAAAGATGAATATATTTTGCCCGAGGAATATAAAAAATTCGCGGAGATAAAACTTGCGACTGCGAAAGACGATCTTGAAAAAGAAGAAGCGCAAAAAATGAATGAAATTGCGAATGCGTACGAAAAATATCAGGAACTTTTGTTGCAAGAAAATGCGATGGATTTTGGAGATTTGATAATCAATACAATTCGACTTTTTGAGGCTAGAAAAACGGTTTTGAATTATTTTCAGGACAGATTTTCATATATTATGGTGGATGAATTTCAAGACACGAACTATGCGCAAACTTTGCTAACGCTTATGCTTGCCGGAAAACACAAAAATTTGGTTGTTGTTGGCGATGACGATCAGGCGATTTATCGATGGAGAGGCGCTTCTTTGAATAATATTTCCATGTTTAAAAAAGCGTTTCCCGAAGCAAAATTCATTTCGCTTATTCAAAATTATCGCAATAATCAGGATATTTTGGATGCTTCTTATTCGCTTATACAAAACAATAATCCGGAAAGACTTGAGGCGCGAGAGAAGATTTCAAAGAAATTGCAGAGTGAAGTTGGAAAAGACGCGAAGGACTCAGCGGAGATTTGGCATTTTGAAAATTATTTGCATGAGGCAAATGAAATTGCGAGTTATATAGAAAGCAAAATTAAAGAAGGCGTGAATCCTTCGGACTTTGCAATTCTTGGGCGCACAAACGGCTTATTGCAGCCTTTTATTGATGAATTAAAAAATAAGCAAATCCCCTATTTTGCGCGTGCAAATCGTAGCGTTGTTGAAACGAGCGAGGCGCGAGATCTGATTTCGATTCTTCGCGTGATGATGGATAAAAAAGATAATACTGCGATTTTCCGAATTCTTCAGATCCCGGTTTTTGATATTCCAATGAAAGATATTTTTAATTTTATGAATGAACTTAACGCAACGCACGAAAGTTATTTTAATAATTTGGACGAATACGGGCAGAAAAATAAAATCGACGGACTTTGCCGTGTGTATACGATTTTGGATGAATTGATAAATAATGCAAAGAGCAAACCCGTGAGCATGATTTTTGGAGAATTTTTGGAAAAATCCGGATATATAAAATTTTTAACGGATAATCTGAACAGAGAGAATGAGGATAAAATACACAATATCAGCGCGTTTTCAAAAATAGTCGGAGATTTTGAACGTGAAAATAAAAATAATTATATCGGACACTTTTTGGATTATTTGGACTTGATTGAGGAAGCGGAAATTATTGAAAGTGAAAATGATTATGAGCAGGAAGAAGGCGTGAAAATACTCACGGTTCATAGTGCAAAAGGCTTGGAATTTAAAAACGTTTTTGTTGTGAATATGGTGAAAAACAGGTTTCCGGGGACAAATAGATCTGACCAAATTGAAACTCCGGATGCACTTTTGAAAGAGCCTTTGCCAATGGGTGATCATCATAAAGAAGAAGAACGCAGACTCTTCTATGTGGCTTGTACGAGAGCAAAAGAGAAACTTTTTTTAACTTATAGCGATAAATATGAAGGTGTAAAAAAATGGGAAAAATCTATATTTCTGGAAGAAATAGTGAAGGAAAATAAAATTGAGCAAAAAGATTTTGAACTTAAACAAGAAATCAATATTTCAAAGCCGGATTTTGGAGATAAAATTTATAAACCAAAAAAGAAAGTTGGCGTTCATGTGAGCTATAGCCAACTCGACACTTTTAATATGTGTCCGCTGAAATATTCGTATAGATATATTATCAGCCTCCCAAGCCAACCATCAAGCGCTTCAAGTTTTGGGACGGCGGTGCATGATACGCTCAAGGAGTTGTATAAAATGATTATGGAAGGGCAAGAAGTTTCGAAAGAAATTCTGCAAAATTTGTATGAAAAAAATTGGGTGAATTTGGGATATCAAAGCAAAGCGCATGAAAATAAACAAAAGCAAAAGGGTCTCGAAATTTTGACGAAATATTATGACGATAATTCAAATCCTTGGGCTGTTCCGGCGTTTATTGAACGTGACTTTAGCCTTAAAATCGGCCCATATATGATAAAAGGAAGAATTGACCGAATCGATGAAATTGATGATGGCGTTTTTGAAATTATTGATTATAAAACCGGCAAATCAAAACGCGACCAAAATGTGAATAAAGATATTCAGCTTTCAATTTATACGATGGCATGCGAGGAAATTTATGGCATAAAGATCGCAAAAGCGGGCTGGTATTTTCTTGAAGACGGCGAAAGGAAAGTTCGTGAAAAACCCGCTGATCCTGCAAAAACTCGTGAAGAAATTATTGCGATGATAAAAAATATCGAGGAATCGGACTTTGCGCCATGCAAAGGCTTTCACTGCAAATTCTGCGATTACAAACTTGTTTGCCCGGCGTGGAATTAA
>JBAYGM010000173.1:0-2604 GCA_041666705.1 Candidatus Altimarinota bacterium
AATTTGAAATGTTTCATATTGCCAATATAATCGCTGGCAGTTGAAACGTCTGCAAGCCGATTCGCCATTTGCAGGTAAATATGCTTCTCAATTTTTCCATTATCGTTTAATTCTCCAAGTTTCAATAAAATTGCGGGCGGAATTGCGTTATCCTCGAACAAATTATCTTGAAATTTTTGAGAAGATGTGCTAACTCGCCCGACCAGCCTACTAGAAATTTGATCTCTCCATATTTTACTTCTGTTACGATAACTTTCAATATCTGATAAATCCACATCATTTTCAGTACGCGCCCGGTATAATATCTCAGCTATTTGCATTGGTTTATAGAAGTGAATCCTGCTTTTCCTAATTATTTTATCCAATGCGCTTAATGCAGTTGTGTTTTTCATTTATCTTCGCCTTTTTTGTAAAGTGATTGAATCATTTCTCTTGCGATTGCATCAATAACATTAACTGGCACGGCATTGCCTGCTTGCTTTCTAGCTTGCGTATCAGGAACAACGATTTTAAATTCGTCTGGGAAACCTTGAAGTCGTAACATCTCTCGTGGGGTTAATCTTCTAATTCCATCGACTAGAAGATAATTATACGAACCACCAGCCCTAAGCGCGCAAGCAAATTCGTTAATTCCAATATTTCCACCTTTGTTTTCATGCCATATGGCGGGTTTAATAATTCTTTTTCCAGCAACTTGCTGCAATCTTTTCTTAACAATCCTTTCTGACGCGAAATGTTTCTTATCTACATTTTCATACTTTTCTAGTATGTCCTCCAATCTAAGTTTTTTTCCACTCCCTAAGGGAAAGTTGAAATCGACTTCTTGTAAGAAACCGACAATGAAAACGCGCTCTCTTTTTTGCGGCAATCCAAAATCTCTAGCGTCGAGCACTTTCCAATAGGTATGATACCCAAGCTCTCGTAACTTTTGAATTATAACTTTAAACGTCCGCCCATTATCATGATTTTTTAGCTGCTTGACATTTTCAAGAAGAAACGCCCTTGGTTTTTTTTCCCGAAGTATACGCTCTATTTCAAAAAAAAGAGTTCCTCGAGTATCAGCAAAACCCTTTCCATTTCCAATTATACTAAATGGTTGGCATGGAAAACCCGCGAGAAGAATATCGTGTTTTGGGATATCTCCAACTGAAATCGCTTTAATATCTCCAGACGGCATTTCTCCAAAGTTTTCTTTGTACATCTTTCTACATGCTTCATCTATTTCTGAAGAAAATACGCATTTCCCCCCGAGTTTTTGGAATGGGATTCTAATCCCTCCAATACCAGCAAATAGGTCAATAAAGTCGTATTCAATGCTCATGTTTATGACCCGAATTATGAATTATTTTGTAGCTTTTCTGGCCGCTCGTCTATCTCCTTAAGAGCTTCGATAAATTGTTTTAATGCTTCGGGAGGAACGAGTATCGACCCTTTCGTTTCCCATTTTTCCCCGATTTTTCTAGTTTCGGCTATTTTTATAAAATCGCCAAATTCATTATTTAATCGGTTCACAAAAAATGTTCGATTACCAAGAGATACCTTTACCGTATCTTTATCTCTTACTTTTCGATGATTTGAACAAAAAACTTCAGCATTGCCAAATTTAACAGTATAGACCTCATTTTCATATCCTAAAGCTAGCAGGTGCTTAGTAATCGTTTCCCTAGAAATTCCAGTAGCTTCAACAAGTTGACTTATAGTCATGCCTCTCAAATTTTCTTTCAATTTTCCCAAAATAAGAGTTCTTGAATCGTCCGCCATGCTCAACCCCCCACATACCATGGATAACAATATTTAAAAATGTATGGTAGGATAATATATGCAATACATGCTTGGTATGTTATGCTAAGCAATAGAGGCGAATGCATGGTGCAAAAGATATTTGGAATTGGAATTGCAGGAACTGGAATTGTTGGGGTTTTGATTGCCACTGGGTTTATCTCAAATATTCTAAAGGTTGAAACTGGCTTGGGCAGTCTTGCATTGACCGCAGGTTTAGGGATTGGAATACTTCTAGGCCTTCTTGGAGTTTTTGGAGTTGCTAAACGAGTGATGGGCTAAGGCGAGCATTATGCCAACCATTAATATTATAAGTGAAATCAAAAAATGCGTAACTTTTATTTTTATTAAAAATAGAAACGGAACAACTGTGGCCAACGGAACGGCGTTTTTTGTAGGGGTCAAAAACGAGGGAAACCCGCAAGTATTCAATGTATATTTAGTTTCGGCAAAACACGTACTACAAGATAAAAATGGCAACTTTTATCCTGAAATTGGAATTCGATTGAATAAAAATGATGGTTCATCCCAACTTATACTCATCCCTCTAACTCCAGAAATCAAAATACATACGCATGTTGAGCAAGAGGTTGATCTTGCACTTTTCTCATGCTTACCAGATAATAAAGTGTACGATTTTAAATTTATTCAAGATGAACTTGTAGCTACCCAAAAAACTATAATGGATTTTGAAATATGTGAAGGGGACGATGTTTTCTTCGCAGGATTATTTACCAGTTATATTGGCCAACAAAGGAATCAACCCATCACAAGATTTGGTAAGGTAGCACTGATGCCAGATGAAAAAATTGAATGGACAGAAGA
>JBAYGM010000174.1:0-2601 GCA_041666705.1 Candidatus Altimarinota bacterium
CGGCGGCGAACCGATGGTGCGGCCGGATATTTTTGATATAGTTTCATTTTTCCGGGACAACAGAATAAAAACCGGCATCGCCACCAATGGAACACTTCTGAATGAAAAAAATATAAACCGCTTAGTTAAAAGCGGCATTGGATATTTTGAAATATCTCTCCCGAGCGTTAACCAAAAAATCTACAGCACATTAAGCCAAAATGATAAAACAGAAAAGATCCGTTCAGCGATCTTGCTTATTAAAAAATATCGGATACACTTGACTGTATCTTTTATTTTAACAAAAATAAACCTTAACGAGCTGGAAAGCGTGATCGATCTATGTTATGTGTTTTCTGCAGACAGTATCGCGCTAAACCGTTTTGTACCCGGCGGATACGGATTAAAAAATAAAAACCGACTGGATATAACCCAAAAGGAATTGGAATCCGCTTTAAAAATAGCCGATCAAAAAAGCGCCGAATATCACATCCCAATCAATATCACAATTCCCATCGAATCATGCATCATAGACCGCAATAAATATCCGCATCTGAATTTCAGCGCCTGCGTCTGCGGAAAATATAAATGGGTCATTGACCCTCTGGGCAATTTAAGAACCTGCGAACAAAATCCGGAAATAATCGGAAATTTATTCAAAGATTCTTTTATTGAGCTATCATCCCGAAAACAGGCCATAGATTTCCTCGCGAATTATGTATATAAAAGATGTAACAAGTGCCCAAATCTTGCTTTTTGTGGCGGAGGCTGCAAATTTTTAAAATGCAATCGCTAGCCAAAAAATCGTATAGAAATTCTATTATTTTTCCAAAGCAAAACATAATTGTTGTTTACATCATTATCTCAGTGAATGTAACGGTGGATTCACTCCCACTACCCCGACCAATTGAACATAGAATCGAGTTAAAAAATGATCTTCGGATCGTTTTTTTTGTATTTATGTTATAATATTACTATAAATTCATTGTAATTTTTTTTCATGAAAACAGGCTATATTACCATTGCAGCTTTATTAATATTTTCCGCATTTACTATTTCTGCGTTTTATCCGAAAAATAATAATAACGATCCGGCTCCGGCAAATGAAATCACCCCCATGATCAATTTTACGATCGACAAAACCGCATTTCAGGCACTCGATACAGCTGAAGTAAAAATCGAAGTCGACAAAAGAACATTGCCGATAGTTTTAAAGATCGCGAGATATGACATTCCTGATAAGGATCATTTCTCACAAGAAATAAATAACGAAAATCCAAAATTATCCATACTTCTCGGAGGAGAGCTTGGCGCCTACAAAATGTACCTCGAAAAAAACGGCAATGTAATTTCTCCCGAATTGCGTTTTGAACTCACGGCTAAAAATTTTATCGCGACTGGCGACAAACAATTAGATAGTTTTTTCCCGCAAGTAAAAAAATGGATGCTTGAAGATATTTCTTCCTGCGATTCTGTCAAAGGCTATAGAAGCCCTGACACCAATACAATCTGGCTTAGAGACCATACTTATCAGATGAAGGCTTTTAAATATTGGGAAACAAACATGGCTGAAACTCTCGACTATTTTTTAAGCAAACAAACCAGCGATGGAGCGCTGCCGGATTTTATTTGTCCAGCCAGCAGAATAGGAGTAGAGGCTGACGTTGAATACTTATCAGTCCTTGCGGCATATGAAGCCTGGCAAGCCACAGGGAATGACGAATGGATATTTTCTATCCTGCCAAAACTGGAAAAAGCTGTAATGTATAGCACCACTGACCCAATCAGATGGGACAGTACTCACAATCTGGTAAAAAGGCCATTTACTATTGATTTTTGGGATTTCCAATGGGGCGACGGTAACACGCAGCTAAACAACAACACAAGATTCGGAATACTTCCTTCCGATAATTCAGGAGTATATCAAGCATCAAAAATATTATCCAAATTCTTTGAAATGAAAGGAGACAAAAATAAAGCATCGCAATGGAATGCGACAGCTCAAAGTATAAAAGAAAATTCTAATAAATATTTATGGGACTCCCAAAACGGATATTATAAAAGCTTTCTGCATATCGAAGATCCTGTTCCTCCTGTAGAAACTGACGAAAGCAAGATTTTAAGTCTGGGTAATGTATACAATATAAATCGCGATGACTTTGCGTCAGGCGAACAGGTAAAAAAGATCATTCGGGAATATCAAAGCCGGGCCGGAGCAACATGGAAAGACAAACCTATTTTCAAGGAATGGTTTAGCATTAATCCCGACTACGGAGAAAAAAAATTTAATTCGCGTACGGACGCGGAAACCAGCGGCGGATATGTAAACGGCGGCATTATGCCTTTGGTGGGCGGCGAATTAGCCAAAGGGGCGCTTAATAACGGCTTTGAAGAATACGGAGTTAAAAATATCCGGGATTATATAAAAATGACTCAAGACGCGGACAACAAAACATACCTTTGGTATTGGCCGAACGGAAAACCAGGCCATGGCTCAGAGACACTTTCCACTGATGGATGGGGCTCGAGCGCTTTTCTATCAGCTTTCATGGAAGGATTAGTCGGCATAAAAGACATAGATAAAAAATTCGATAAATTATATTTTTCTCCAAAATGGCCGGC
>JBAYGM010000175.1:0-2600 GCA_041666705.1 Candidatus Altimarinota bacterium
ACTCCAATTCACTCCAATTTATCCCAATTCACACCAAAAAAGAATCCAATTGGGAATTTTATAAAATTTAAAATTTGGGAATTGTTTGGAGTGACTTGGCGTGAGTTGGGATGATTTGGTGTGACTTTTCAAATCTTGATTCCTGGCACCGGGAATTTCAGGCAAGTTTCCGTGACTTCGGCTTTTACTCTTTTTAAAGTTGCTTCGTCTTTTGGATTTGAAATCACATCATTCATCCATTTTGCAATTAACTTCATTTCAGGTTCTTTGAAGCCGCGAGTTGTGACCGCCGGTGTGCCAAATCTTATTCCACTTGGGTCGAATGGTGAGCGCGTATCGAATGGAACCGTGTTTTTGTTGAGAGTTATGCCAACTTCGTCAAGAACTGCTTGAGCTTCTTTGCCCGGAATGTTTTTATTTGTAAGATCCGCAAGAATCAAATGCGTTTCTGTTCCGCCGCTAACAAGAGAGAATCCGTAATTGTCTTTTAATTCTGTTGCGAGCGCTTTTGCATTAACGATTATTTGTTTTGCGTAATCTTGGAATGACGGTTGCAATGCTTCATGGAATGCGACAGCTTTTGCTGCGATTACGTTTTCATGTGGGCCTCCTTGAAGTCCAGGGAAGACGGCTTTATCGATTGCTGCTGCATACTGCTTTTTGCACATAATTATTGCGCCACGAGGACCGCGAAGAGTTTTGTGGGTTGTTGTCATTACAACGTCAAAGTAGGGGACCGGATTGTGCAAAGCTTTGCCTGCAATTAAGCCTGCTGTGTGAGAAATATCGGCAAACGCGATTGCTCCTACTTCATCACAAATTTCTCTGAATTTTTTCCAATCAATTTCAGGTGGATAAGCCGTGTAACCGGCAACGATCATTTTTGGTTTGTGTTCGAGAGCCATTGCGCGGATTTTGTCATAATCAAGTCTCAAAGTTTTTGCATCAACTTCATATGGGACGAATTTATATGATTTCCCTGAAAAGCTTATTGGTAAGCCGTGTGTGATGTGTCCGCCATGATCAAGTTTAAGTCCCATAACCGTGTCTCCATAATTCAAAAGTGCGAAATAAACGGCTGTATTTCCAGGGCTTCCCGAATATGGCTGTACGTTCGCGTGTTCTGCGCCGAATAATTGTTTTGCTCTTTCTATTGCTAGAGTTTCAACAATATCCGTATATTTTTGACCACCATAATAGCGTTTTCCCGGATAGCCTTCTGAATATTTATTTGTAAAAATTGAACCTGCGGCTTCCAAAACTGCCGCAGAAACATAGTTTTCCGATGGAATAAGTTCGATTCCTTCCATTTGTCTTTTGGATTCACCTGCAAGCGCGTCAAAAACCGCTGGATCTGTTTGTTGTAGGTTTGTCATTTTATTTATTGTTAAAGATTTTTGATTGTTTTTTGTTCTGTTATGATTTCGTCCATTGGAACGTCATGAACTTCGCAAGACATATTTTCAACTATTTGAAACTCATAAGCAAGGCCGATTTTGTGGCATTTTGTTTGTTTTAAAAAACGGTCGTAAAAGCCTTTGCCAAAGCCAATTCGAGAGCATGTTTTGCTGAAAACCACTCCCGGAATGAATGCGAGGTCAATTTTTTTCGGATCGATTTTTGGACATGTGTGATGTGGCTCTTTTATGTTATATGCGCCGATTTTTAGCTCGTCTAAATTTTTTACTTGATGAATGTGTAGGCAATTATTTTCTTTATCTGTGCGTGGGAGAAATACTTTTTTGTCGGTTTTTAATGCGATCTTTATCAATAGTGTTAAATCCGGTTCGCCGTGAATAGGCATGAAAAATAAAATGCCTTTTGCGCTTTTGTATAGCGAATTTCTTGCGATTTTGGAAATTATTTTTTTGTCTTTTTTGAGTTTTATTGCAGTGCTTTGGCTTTTTCTAAGCTTCAAAATCTTCTCGCGAAGTGTTTGCTTGTTTTCCATGCAGTCTTATTAAACCACGTACTCTAAAATATGTCAGCTTGAAATTTTTTTCGTTAGAGTTAAAATTTTAAACACTGTTAAAAATTAACCAAATTTTATATGCAACCAATGTCGAAAAAATTTGTAGCATTCATTGTTTTTGTGTCTTTTTTTTCAGGGCTTTTGGGTGGGATTATAACCAATGAATTTGTTAAAAGTAATGTAAATAAAGCGGCTGATACGGTTGTGCAAAAAGTCACTGAAGAAAAGACGTATGTTGAAGAATCCGATTCAATTGATGCCATAAAAAGAGTTAGTGCTTCGGTTGTATCAATTGTTCTTTCAAAAGATGTGAAAGTTTATAAAAATTCTCCTTATCAATTTTTTAACCCTTCTTTTGATAATGATCCGTTTTTTAATCAATTTTTTGGTCAGCAATATGCGCCTCAGCAAGGGCAAGGTCAATTTGAGACAAAGCGTCAGAAAGTTGGTGGCGGAACGGGTTTTATTGTTACCGCGGATGGTTTGGTTATAACAAATAAACATGTTGTTTCGGATGATGCGGCTGATTATACAATCATTACAAACGATGGTGTTGAATATGGCGGAAAAGTTGTTAGTAAAGATCCTATGAATGATTTGGCGGTTGTTAAAATTGTTCAGAAAGACG
>JBAYGM010000176.1:0-2594 GCA_041666705.1 Candidatus Altimarinota bacterium
CCGTATCTTTCCATTCTTTTGGATCAAGTGGAAAGGCGTCTTTTCCGTCAATTGCTCCGTCTTTGTCGGTATCCGGGTCATGAGGATTTGTTTTTATTAAAACTTCTTTTGCATCATCCAAAAAGTCATTATCATTATCTTTATCGCTGTTGTCTCCAATTCCATCGCCATCCGTATCTTTCCATTCTTTTGAGTCTAGCGGGAATACATCTTCTTTATCCGGTACTCCGTCATTGTCGTCATCTAAATCAGCGTTATTTCCAATTCCATCACCGTCTGTATCGATGGATTCTTTTGGATTTCTTGGGAATGCATCTTCGCTATTTGATATTTTGTCTCCATCCATGTCTGTATCTTGGCCATCAGGCACACCGTCTCTATCCAAATCCGGTGCTACGTATATTGTTTTTGTTACAACGTTATTTGCAGGATTGTCTCCCTCTGTTTTAAAAGGGAATACTTGGACTTTTATAGCAATTGTTCCGGCTGGAGATTTAAAATCAACAAAAACATCATCTGTTTTGCCGGCTAATGTTGAAACCGGTTGATCTCCGCTTATTTGTTTGCCATGAGTGTCGTCAAAAATTTTTACAGTTCCAAGCGCGTCTGTGTTTCCGTTATTTACTACTGTTGCGTAGATTTTTATAGTTTGCCCTTCAGTTGGTGCATTGTCTGAAAATTTTACATTATCTGCGGAAATGGATAGGTCGCTTGTAAAAGCGGCTAGCGCTATTATCGGTTGCGCAAAAAAGCACAATAGAACAAGCGCAATTGTTAAGGTTTTTTTCATTGTGAGGTGGGTTATTTTAAGGGCCGTACTTTGGCCTTTATTTTTTGGTTTTTGCAGGCACTGCTTTCTTTTCTTCTATTTCCATTGTTTCCGTTGTTTCTTCATTTTCAGGATTTTCATCTGCTTTTTCATCAACAGGAATGATTGATATCGATGCAACCTTGTCATCTTTATTCATTCTCATAAGGTAAACGCCTTGTGTGGCTCTTCCTTGAACTGGAATATTCTTAACATCAATTCTTATTGTTTGACCTTCTTTTGAAATTATCAAAAGATCGCTAATCATTGTTTCGTCAATGATTTTTGCACCTATAACCTTGCCTGTTTTTGGCGTTACGTTAGCTGTTTTTACACCGCTTCCGCCTCTTCCTTGTAGTCTATAATCTTTTACAGAGCTGATTTTACCAAGACCGTTTTCCATTATTACAAGAAGTTCTGCGCTTTGATTTTTTACAACGTCCATTTCAACGACATAGTCAGTGCCTTTTAATCTGATTCCACGTACGCCACTTGTTGCTCTTCCCATTGCGCGAGCTTCATCTTCTTTGAATTTAATGCTTTGGCCATTGTTTGTGATTATTGTGATTTCTTGACCGGTTGAAACTTCACGGACCCATTCAAGAGAATCGTTTTCACGTATTTTTATGGCTATAAGACCGCTTTTTCTAACATTTTCAAAGTCTTTTACAATTGTTTTTTTGATAGTTCCTTTGCGAGTTGCCATAACTAAGTATTCTCCGCAGAGCTTTTCTCCGCAGTTTAAGATTGCCGTTACTTGTTCGCCATCTCTTAAATTAAGAAGATTTACAATTGGAGTTCCTTTTGCGACGCGCATAGCTTGTGGAATTTCATAAACAAAAATTCTATATACGCGACCTGCGTTTGTGAAGAACATCATTTCGTCGTGGTTTGTGCCATAACGAACGATTTTGATTTCATCTTCTTCTTTTGTTGTGATGCCAATAACGCCTTTTCCACCACGCCTTTGCGTTCTGAATGATGCCGGAGGCATGCGTTTGATATAGTTGGATTGCGTTAACATGACAACCATTGGTTCATTTGGGATGGTGTCTTTAAGCGAGATTTGATCAACGGCTGTTGCAACCACTTCAGTTCTTCTGTCATCGCCATATTTTTCTTTGATTTCAATAAGCTCTTTTTTCATTATATCGAGAATTTTTTTTGCACTTTTCAAAATGCCTTCAAGCTCTTCGATAAGAGCTAATTTTTCTTTATATTCTGCGATAATCTTTGATCTTTCAAGGCCGGCCAATGTTTGAAGTCTCATTTCCAAAATTGCGTTTGCTTGAAGGTCTGAAAGTTTGAATTTTTTAACCAAAGCAACTTGAGCAGTTTCTTTTGTTTCTGATTTTCGGATTGTATCAATGACTTCATCGATGTTATCAAGCGCTATAACAAGCCCTTCCAAGATGTGTGCCCTTTCTTTTGCAATTCGAAGATCATATTGGGTCCTTCTTGTAATAACAACTTTTCTATGTTCGATGAATGTTTCAAGAATTTGTTTTAAATCAAATAATTTCGGTTGAATTCCATCTGCAAGTGCAATCATGTTCATATTGAATGTTGATTGCATTGGGGTGAGTTTGAATAATTGATTGAGGATTTTTTTAGGGTAAGAATCCTTTTTTAATTCAATAACAACTCGAATTCCTTCCCTTTGGTTGGATTCGTCTCTAATATCTGTAATACCAATAATTTTCTTTTCGTGAACGAGTTCTGCGATTTTTTCAACTAGCGTGGATTTGTTTGTTTGATAAGGAATTTCTGTAATGATTATGTCGAA
>JBAYGM010000177.1:0-2580 GCA_041666705.1 Candidatus Altimarinota bacterium
AGTAGATAATGAAAAAGCAGAATACCAAATAGATGTTAAAACGACTTCAGCGAAGACGGAATTAAAAGATATTTTTAATACTGATCAAATACCATTTGATAATCCCAAGAATATTGGTTTGATAAAAATATTGATAACATTATTTGAAAATAAATCAATAACTATTTTAGATTTTTTCGCAGGATCGGGAACAACTGGACACGCAGTCCTTAATCAAAACAAAGAAGATGGTGGGAGTCGACAATTTATTCTTTGCACAAATAATGAGAATAATATATGTACTGATATTTGCTATCCTCGTCTTGAAAAAGTTATAAAGGGATATAAAAATTCAAGAAATGAAAAAATTGATGGTTTATATGGAAATTTGAAATATTTTACCGCTTATGACTTTGTCGAAGCTAAAGAAACAGATAGAAACAAAAGAAAGCTTGTAAATCAGTCTACGGAAATGCTTTGCATAAAAGAAAGCGCTTTTGAGCTTGTGCAGGAAGAAGATGATTTTAAAATTTTTAGGAATCACGATAAATATCTCGGAATTATCTTTCATGAGGATTCAATATCAGATTATAAAAAAGTTATAAAAAAAATAAACGGGCATTTTAACACATACACTTTTTCAATGACTGACGACCCACACAAAGAGGAATTTGCTGATGTTTCAAATAAAGTTACCCTTTGTGCAATTCCAGAAGTGATTTTGAAAGTGTATCGTGCAATTTTTAAAGAATAATTATATGTCATGGATTAATTTTAAAAATTATCAAGAAACCGCAATCGATGAAATACGCGACAAGGTTAATGCCCTAATCAAAAAAGAGGGTAATAGAGTTTGTGTATTCAAAGCTCCGACTGGTTCGGGGAAAACTTTAATGATGGCGGAATGGATGATGAGATTTTGTGACCCATATTCGCGAACTGACGGAAAAACTTTTTCTTTTGTATGGATAGCAGTAAATAAATTGCACGATCAAAGCCACGACAGCTTAAAAAAGTTTTATGAACTAAAAGGAATGGGTCTTCGTTGTTCATATTTTCACGAACTTGAGGATAGAAAAATAAAACAGAACGAGATTTTATTTTTGAACTGGGCAAGTATCAATAATGAAGACAAAATCATGGTTCGTGCGAATGAAAGAGATAATAACCTCTCAACAGTGATTGATCGGACCAAGGATGCCGGTCGGACAATTATTTTGATTATTGACGAAAGCCACCACACTGCAAAAAGTGAAAATTCAAAAGCTTTAATAAAAAATCTTGACCCTAAAATCACGATTGAGGTTTCTGCTACGCCAGAAATTTCTGATTTTGATGAGCGAGTAACTGTTGATATTGAGGATGTAAGAAGCGAGGAAATGATAAAAAAAGAAATCGTGGTAAATCCTGGCTTCAAAAATTACTCAGTTGATCCAAAAAAGAATGATCAAACGGCAGACGAATTGATTTTGAAGTCTGCTTTGCAAAAAAGGATTGAGTTGCGAAAAAAACTAGAAAAACAGGGTTCAAATGTTAATCCCTTGTTGCTTATTCAATTACCGGATACAAAAAAAGGGGTTCCTGATAAAAAAGAGGAGATTGAAACGCTTCTTGCGAAATTTGGCTATACAACAAAAAATGGAAAATTAGCTGTCTATCTTTCTGAAAAAGATAACAAAATAAATCTTGCAAATATTGAGAAAAATGAAAACGAAGTGGAAGTAATGATGTTCAAGCAAGCGATTGCACTTGGTTGGGATTGTCCACGAGCCACAATTCTTGTGCTTTTCCGTCAATGGAAAGATGAAACAATGACATTCTCAATCCAAACATTGGGAAGAATTATGCGTATGCCCGAGCAAAAGCATTATAAAGATCAAGAATTGAATATTGCTTATCTTTATACAAGTTTGCAAGACATCAATACTCGTATTTTGAAAGGTGCTTCGTCGGGAATAAAACCTCTTACGAGCTATCGTGATGAGAAATACAAAAATATTGACCTAGTTTCATATCACTCAAAACGATTCCGCGAGGAAACACGTTTGTCTTCTGATTTTGTGCAAATTTTTCTTGAAGCCGCGAAAAAAACAAGCTTAAAAGATGTTTCGCTAAAAGGTGGAATTGTGAAAACAACAATGATTAAAGATGGTCATGTGGAAAATGCGGATAAAGAAATAACAAAAATTGAAAGTGATACTTTTTCTATACCAAAAACAGAGACTGAATTGCAATATGCTTTTGATATGTTCGTGCTTGATAACCTCAATCCATTTGCGCCCGAAACTCGCTCTATAAAACGTATAAATGATTCAATTTATACTTTCTTTGGCGCACGACGCAAAGAAGACGAATGGCCTAAAATACAAGCCACAATACTCTCGTCTGAAAAGAATCGCCAAGCTGTAATTGACACTATTAATCTCGCAAAAGATTTATATAAAACCGAAGTTGGGAAAGGCAAAAAAGAACTGATAAAAAATGATGAGCCGTGGAATGTGCCGGAAGCTATTAATTTTGATCCATCATTTGTAGAGCAAAATTATAAAAAATCAATAATGCAACCATATTACGCTCGTTCTCGGGACGGAGAAAACGGTC
>JBAYGM010000178.1:0-2554 GCA_041666705.1 Candidatus Altimarinota bacterium
AAATGAAATTTCGTTTATTACAATTATTGGAAAATTTTCCGTATTTACTTCTGTAACAGTTGAAATCGGTTGTGCAGGTACGCATTCCGTATATGCGTGCGCGATCGGAATTTGGATCAAAAGTGCGATTAAGATTGTCAGTTTTTTCATATTAATTTTGGTTAATTTGGCACGATTTTACACGACAGAGATTAAATTTCTCTAAACAGGACTTAACAAATTCATAAACCAAATTTACAATCTCAAATTTTTGGTATTTCGTTTGACAGACGTGATGAATATATGATTAAATATTTTCTTAAGTTAAATTTTTTTATCAAATTTAATATGGCTGATGTGCGAAGCTTTGGACTTGAAGAAGGATCTGTTCAAGGATCTGGGAGTGATCCTGGGTTGGGCGTCAGGCTTCGAGTTGGTGAGCATCTTATTGATGAAATGACTTTCGCCCATAGTCATCTTGTGGCCGTGGCTTCTGATGGATTTGCATATTTATCCGTAATAAAAGAAGAGCCTTTAACGACAATGCCTTTTGCTGAACTTAAATATTTCCTTGCTTTAAAAGGTGTTGACCTTCAAGAACAACTTGATAGCCATGTCGATTTTATGGCTAGAATGGGCGCTGTGGTTGATGTCAATGCATATCGTGCCAAATTTCAAACAATCTGTGTTCGCAGAAGTGAATTGGAAAATATTCCGCAAGGATACAAACCAATGCTTTTTGTTGATAATATGACGCCGGATGAATCGGCTAAAGCTTTTGGTGTGCCGTTATTTGGTCAAAAATTATCAATTTTCACAAAAATATACCCAAGAACGTTTAAGCCTTTTCTGGGTCAATCTTTTTCAAGGCCTGCGCGTTTAACGTTTATTCCGAACGCTGCAAATCTTACTTCTGATTTAACAGATAGATCAGCTGATTTTAGATTGATGGAAATGAATCAAGGTAAGCACTTCATGGAGCCCGCACAGTGGTTCCAAATGTTTGCTGAATGTCTTGATAAAGCTATAAGAGAGCTTGATCTTGGTGATGGTAAAGAATGGAAAGATATGGACGAAAAAGAAAGACAGGCAATTATGAATGATAAAAGAGTTGATTTATATTTACCTGATGTAAAAACCTTGACACAATTTCCTGATTATAGAGATCAATATGGTTTTGTTTTGCGTTTTCACTGGTCTGATTATTATCGTAAAGTTGGAGTCTATAACTATAGTACAATCCTTGCGTGTCGTGAGTTTGGGGTACGTCCGTCCATTGGTTAGTTTTTTTAAAAATTCCATTTGACCTTAAGGTGTTTTTTTGTTATTCTATGTGAGAAGTTGCGTAATAAAAGCGCAAAACAGTCCGTTATTCGGAAAAAGATTAAAAGACAATAAACTCAATGAAACCTTTATCATATATCAGATTCGAGCTCGAAGTTGAGCTTAAAACTCCTTAAAGGCGAGCGTCTTTTTCTTTTTTAATACCGGCTGAAAGTTATAAATAACAACCCAAATTATGGAATTGATTACAATTGTTTTCGTTGCTGTGGGTTTGGCCGTTGGTGCAGGTGTCGGATTCTCAATTAAGCACAAAAAAGTAGCTAAAACCGAGCAAGAACTTGTCGCAGAACAAGAAAGAATTTTAAAGGATTCTCAGCATAAGGCTGATGCCGTTCTTCGCGATGCGCAAAATGAAGCTTTTAAACTTCATCAGGATTTGAAAAAAGATGAGCATGAAAAGCGCGAACAGCTTGAAAAGCTTGAGTCAAGATTAGTCAAAAAAGAAGAGCTTTTGGATGACAAAATCGAAAAGCATGAGCAAATGCGTGCAAGCTTGGAAGAAAAAGTCATGTCTGTTAAAAGCTTGCGTGAAGAAGTTGAGCGTATTTATAGAACGCAATCTGAAGAATTGCAGAGAATTGCGGCTTTATCAAAGGATGAAGCGCGCGATCTTCTTATGAAAAAAGTCGAAGAAGAATCAAAAGATATAATTGTTGTTCAGATCAAAAAAGCCGAGGATGAGCTTAAAAAACAAGCTAATGATAGAGCAAAATTTATTATTGCCAGTGCAATGCAGAAGTATGCGGCTGAAGTTACAGCTGAATCCACTGTCACAATTGTTGATTTGCCAAGCGATGAAATGAAAGGACGCATCATCGGTCGTGAAGGTCGCAATATCAATACATTTGAGCAGATTACGGGAGTTGACGTTATTATTGATGATACGCCGGGTTCAATCATTATTTCCGGGTTTGATATGGTTCGCAGATATATGGCAAAGCTTGTTCTTGAAAAATTGATTGCGGATGGACGTATTCACCCTGCGAGAATTGAAGAAACTTATATTAAAGTTAAAGAAGATGTTAATACGCTTATTAAGGATCTTGGAGAAAAAGCTGTTTATGAAACCGGCGTTACGGGCTTGCCTCAGAATTTGATTAGACTTCTTGGTCGTTTGAAATTCCGCATTGGATATGGTCAAAATGTTTTGAAGCATTCTATGGAAGTTTGCTATTTGTCCGGACTTTTGGCTGAAGAGCTTAAAGCTGATGTAAATTTGGCGAAAAAAGGC
>JBAYGM010000179.1:0-2538 GCA_041666705.1 Candidatus Altimarinota bacterium
CCGTGTTTATCAAATCCAACCATCGAACTGATATAATCCCACAGCTCCTCCAGTTTTAATTCTTCATTTGTCATACATCTTTTTTATTAACTCCACACCTATAACAATTTCTATTTTCGTCATACCAATGTCTTTTCCAAGATAGACCCCAAGAAGAACATCGACCGATACCGCATAAGTGAATTGCGTATTGCTTCATAACCTTTTTATTTGAAAATCTTAATAACTTCTTGCTTTACTTTTTCATATTCTTCGTCTGATAAAAATACCTCAAGGGAACGCTCGGCAGTTTCTTTGTCTGGTTGAGGTACAACGTCCATTCCACGATATTGATATCCTTCTGTTTTTGTTTTCCATTCCGCCATATCTTTTTCATAACTGATATTATCTTCGTATTTAATCACTGTGAGTTTATATTTCATATATTTTATTTTTAATCTTGTACACGATAGGAGGGGGCTACTTTTCCCGATAGTACGCTTCATCACTTTTCCTCTGCCACTCCTCTGTTTTCTTTTTCCAAGAGGGTTTAGGTTTGGGTTTCTTTGGTCATACGTTATAACTTAAAACATATTCTTTCGCTTCTTTTTTTGTAAGATATTTTCCGCCCCAATCTTCCTCTATAATTCCATCGCATTCATCTATCATTCCGCATATTAACTGTTTCTGTTCCATTTTATCTTTTTGCATAATAGCAGACTCATTTGAACCGAGAGCAAAATATTCTTTTAATAGTTCTCTACCTTTTTCACTTTTTAATTCCCAAGATTTTAGAGTTCCCCATTTTAACAAAATATGGTCTTCCCCTGTTTCCAATCTAACGTCTTCAAGGATACTGATTATTTCTTGTATTTCATTTTTTATAATCGCAAATTCATCAGAATTTAATCGTCTATTTTCAAACGGTTTTAATGCTTTATTTATTTTGTCTTTCATATTTTTATTTTATTTTTCTCATCTTGTAAGTGCTTTTTTATAGGTTTTCGGTAATATCACAAAACTTTTTACAAAAATACCTTAAAACTTTTTTGTCCTCATTGTCTAATAAATCAGATTCTGCAATTTTTCTTGCAAATATATCCATATTAAACAAACCCATAGTTTTTAACTCCTGTCCCTTTTTAGGATTATTTGTCTCTGTAACCATTCCAGTTCCGTGTTCAAACCAAAACTGAATAGAATATGTTGCATTTTTTCTTGGATATTTCTTCATACATCTTTAATTAACTTTTAATTTTTCAATTCTTAACTTCTCTCTAAAATTCTTTAGACACCACAAGGTGCGGATTTTTATGCTCTCCTGTATCTCTTCCGGTGTTTTGTCTGTCCACACCCCCTCAACTCTCTTCTTCCTCCCTGCGTTCTTTCCTTCATCTAGGGCTTCTTGGAGTTCTCTGACTATCAACTCGTGGTTTAACTTAAATATATCTCGCCACGTTAGCCCGCACTGATCGGCAAGTAACTGGATTAAATAGATTTTATTTGTCGCTGGTTTTCTTTCTTTGGAAGTAAATCGCTCTAAATAGTTTGGGTTTATTTCCATACACGTTTTATTTAATTTTTCCTTTTGCTTCTAACTCATCCTTTAATTTATTAAATTCATTGGTTGCTGATTTTATTGTTTCTCGTAAATCTTTCATCTTAATTCTCTTTTTAGTAACTTCTTTTTCCATTAACTCAAATGAAATTTTTTCTTTATATATTGCTTCAATAATATCTAATACCGTGTTGATTTCATTTTTTGTGTCTCCAAGTATTTTGTTTAGAAAAACATCATTTTTCCTTATGGTAATTGAATAACAGTCATTTATTTTTGGATTATATAGTTCTTCATTTTTAGTGTATTCAATGTTTATATATCTATCTGCATTTCTAGCACCAACGTATGTTTTATAGTGGGCAGAACGTGAAACCATATGTAATACTTCAGACCAACTATCTGGAAGCAAAAAAGTGTTTTGTTCCATTTTTTTAATTAAATCTAAAATCTTCTCAATTTTTTGTTTTCTCGTTAGTGTTGTTTTCATAATATTTTTTTATTTTTATAATCTTTTTAGAATATCGGTTTCTGAAAATAGATTTTTGAGTTCCATGTGGGTTATTTTACTTCTATAAATTCTCCTTTCTCTAATTTGTACCAAGTGTCTTCTTTAATTATTTTTCCATCTATTTGTGTTGCTTTATAGTTTACAATTTCATATTTATTATTTCTTTCAACAATACAAACGACTGAACCGATTTTTCCTTTGAAATGTGAATTGTGGTCTCCGATAGCAAGACATTGTTTATCCATTGCGAGCTGGGAGGAATAACCGCCTGCGAGCTTGGAGGAATTACCGCCTGCGAGCTGGGAGGAATCACCGCCTGCGAGCTGGGAGGAATCACCGCCTGCGAGCTGGGAGGAATTACCGCCTGCGAGCTTGGAGGAATCACCCCCTGCGAGCTGGGAGGAATCACCGCCTGCGAGCTGGGAGGAATAACCGCCTTCGAGCTTGGAGGAATAACCGCCTGCGAGCTGGGAGGAATCACCGCCTGCGA
>JBAYGM010000180.1:0-2520 GCA_041666705.1 Candidatus Altimarinota bacterium
AAGATCAATTCAAAGTCATCCATATGGTCGCGTAGATTATGGTGTTTAAGACCTTTTACTTTTTTATATTCCGAGGGAGTAATTCCAAATGTGGCTTTGGATATTTCGGCAGTCAAAATTTCATAATCTCGGTCATTTTCCGCTCCTCGTTTTTGCCACTCATCCGTCAATTCTTCGCGAATAGCAATACCACGCATTCGTTTTTCAATCCAGTCCTCTGGATAACCCTTTAATTTGTAAAGTAGTCGTGTTCTTTTTGTCGCCAGTTCTGGATTTTCAATTTCTTGCATTCTTTCGTAGCCAACCCTTGCCAGCCAACGTTTTAACGGCTCGGCTTTTGATGAGGGGATTGATTGAATAATACGCAAAATGCCTTCGGTATTGGCACAGTCGGTCTCGCGCATTTTGCCGTCTTCGGCGGGCATTTTCAACTGTTCCCAAAATGGGAACGGTTGTGACAACGCCGTGTCGCGTTCTTTCATTTTTGCCCAGTAAGTTTTTGGTTGAGGGCTATCGGTCAAAACACCCACAATATCCAAAATAGAAAACCACCATTCTTTTTTGTAGATTATTTTTCTAATTTCTTTACCTTTAAAAAGGGCGATGTGATAGTTTTGGTTTTCTGGGTTTGTCATAAAATATTGTTAAGCCAATGTATTTTATCAATATTTAGTGATTATTTCAATCGAATAGTATTGTTTGCATGAGCAATACATTATTCAGAAACAAGATAATTTCTAAATAGAGAATAGCAGGACGTAGTATAATTATTAAATAAATTTAATGGTCTTTCCGCGTATAATTTAATTGGTTTTTCTTTACTACTGGACAAAAGAAGTTTTAGTTGTTCGCCGGTAATATTATTGACTTCATGTATGTCATAATAACTGCGGTTTTCCAATTCTTGTTTAATTTCCGAATCTGCTAAATTTACTGACTTTACCGATTTTCCATCATAACAACCGATGACAAACTGTTTATTTTTGTTATTAAGAAAATTTAGTAAATCACCGGAATCGGTTTTGGTTATAGTAAAATTTAAACGTTCTTCTGGACATTGCACGTGTTGCCCCAATCTTTCGGCGTCAGTCGTATCGCATGGCGATTTAACAACTTCCGCGTATCCTTCGACATTTATTGTTCCATAGTAGTAACCAGATTCAGGTTCTTCTTGGTGGAATGGAACATGGTAATTTGGAATATTTTTTTCAATTTCGTATGTACAAGAGTATTTTGGCTTAAAATTATTACAAAGGGCAAGTGTACTGACAATATTATTAATGCCTGGGTTACGAGAAAATGTGTTACAGCCATCACTCCAAAGCATGCAGGAGTTAGAGATATATTTTTCCAATTTGGTTTTTGAAAAAAAGTATTTGTTTATTGTTAGATATAAGCCAATGGCTATTAAAAGAAGTAGTGTAGTTGTGATAATTATTTTTTTCATAGTGGCAGTTTTTTAATAATTAAATTCGTTTTTGCCCGACTCGCGGCGGGCGAAAATACCTTATTTCCCCTCTATTATTAAAGGGAAAATCAAATTCGTTTTCGTATTAAAAAGTAACATTTTTAATGTAAAGAAAAAAATATTTCATATAACGTATCGGCATCATCCGAAGTTTTTGTGCAGCGTAGCGGAACAAAAATTTGGGAGAAGGAATTTTTCCTACATTTTAAAATATAATTGAGAAAAATTCCTGAACCGGATATGCCGTTCGGGGAAATCAGAGTGAGCGAGGACCTTAGTCCGAGCGAGCGATGTTGCTGAACGTACGCCGATATGCGAAGTTTTGGCCGGTTATTTTATCCACAGACTTTACTCTTGACATTATTGTATAAATATGGCATAATATAGTCAAGAAAAAGGCTTTCGGCCGTGGTTTCCATACCACACTTAGCGGGAGGTCTTTTTTGCTTTTTAGTAGAAAACTGGTCCTTCAGTAGGGTATATTGAAATCAAAAATTTTTGTTTTTTCTTCAAATTTTCCTTGATTTGCACGCAGAAAACTTCATTATTGGTATCAGTACCATAAAAACGATAGAGCATTTCTTTAGAGTCATTAGGATTTTTAGTTTGATTAGGTTTAAAATGAGAGTTTTGGATTAGTTCTATAGCACAGCCAAAAAAGCGCATGCGTCTAACCCTGTCACGCCAGTTAGATTTTTCAAACAGATGATGCCAAAATAAATCAAGGAAAATTTTCTCTTTATTAAAATACGCCGACCGAATATACGTCCGGCGTTTTGTTTTCTTTTTGATTTCGGTATACAAGCCGAAAGCCGGTCCATGCACTTCACGGAAGTCTGTGCCAGAGAATTTTCTTGCTTTGGTTTTATATATCTGCATATTGCAAATATTTTATCATAAAAGTGGATAAAATAACAGACCAAAATTTGGGTGAAATAAAACTGTTCTCGCGAACAGTTTTATGGAACCGCATATCGGCTGTTATGTGAAGTTGTGCTCCTTATACTGATTCGATTTTTATTAATCTCTGTTTAGTTTTATGACTGTTTACA
>JBAYGM010000181.1:0-2516 GCA_041666705.1 Candidatus Altimarinota bacterium
AAATATTTTTTAAGGAAAAACTTTTGTCTACTTAAAATATACCAACTTGAAACGCGCCTATGCTTCATCCTAACTCGTCTTTCTTTCAAAATCGATTTTAAATTTCTCAAAAATACAAATCTTGAATGAAGAAAAAGCATAACAATTTCAAACTTTAAAAATATCAAATTAATTAAAACGACTGATATATCTCGAAATAGAAAAAATGGCATATTCAAAAGCAAAACCAGCGTTGGAGTGTTATAAAAATATGCCTTAAGAAGATTGCTTTGAGACCTTAAAGCATATGCATAATTTCTAACCTTTTTAATCGAAGCATTAACCTTATGGTAAATAATAGATCTTGGCTCATAAATACATTTCCAACCATACAAAATACATCGAATCGACAAGTCTGCATCCTCATAATTTAAGAAAAACGACTCATCAAAAAGTCCACACTGTTTTAAGGTTTCAATTCGATACAGACTGTCAGCACCACAAGCTCCTAAGATTTCACATTTTTCAATCAGCTCCTCTCGTTTAAATCCCCTGCCTCTCGGCACAAAATCCCCGCAATTCAAAAAATCATGTCCGGCGTTTTCAATCAAATGATGATTTGCATATTGCAAAGATAAACCAGCAACAACGCCTATTTTTGGATCTTCCTCTGCAGCTTCAACGGCTTTATTCAAAAAGTCCGGCTCAACCGTCGTATCATTATTCAAAAAATAGATATAGTTGCTCTTATTTTCTTTCAAAACATGCCTTACGACAAAATTATTTCCACCGGCAAAACCCAAATTCTCTTTACTGATAAAAACGCGTAATCTCTCCATTTTAAGGCCAGAAATCGCATTAGATTGACCTTCTTCCGACCCATTATCTATAAGTAAAATTTCGAAATTCGGATACGTACATTTTTTTAAAGAATCAAGACACTCAAGCGTATCCTTTAAACCATTATAATTAATCATTATTATAGAAACTCGCGGAAAATTCATACTCGAATTTACATTTATATTTGCTTATCTTTTTTCAAAACTTTATCAATCTCGTGACTATCAAAAGCTGCTTTTCGCGTTAAATCGGTAATTTTCTTATCTATATGTTCAACTGCCACGAATGTACGAAAAAATGCATAAGTTAAAATTATCAACCATATTGCAAAAAATCCACTAGTGCCACTTTTAACACCAAAAACTTGCGCAATATAGTCGATAATAAAAGGGAAAAACGCAAGCCCGCCAATAACGCCCCATGTTACAACCCAGACGATAAGCTCTTTCAAAGTACGCTCATGTCTTCTATATCTCGAAATCATTTTAAGAATCATGACTAAACAAAAAATCGTAGTAACAGCTTGATATAAAGCAAACCCGTGAAAAGTAAAAACATTCATATTTATCTCATTAATGATCTAACAATCAACTTAAATCCCGTTTCAAGACCATGAGCAAAATTTTGACCTTTAAGTTTCGAATAATCGCTATAAGAAACCTTAACCGGCACCTCGATAAAGCTCAAACGTGCACAATTTATTTCACGAAAAACCTCAGAACAATATTCAAAACGATTTGCTGTTATGCGAATTTTCTTAGCAGCTTCTCTGCTGAAAACTTTAATACCGGATTGGCTATCTGTTGAATAAATACCTGAAATTAAATAAGTAAGAATATTCCCAATCTTATTAAACATTTTACGTCCAAATGGAACTTTTTGTTTATTTAAAAAACGAGAGCCTATAACAACATCATATTTTCGCTTTAAAATAGGCTCAATTAAATTTTCTATATCATTCGCAAAATGCTGACAATCCGCATCAAAAGTCACAATTGCATCCGCGCCATTTTTTAAAGCAAAATCAATTCCGGTTTGCGTTGCCGCACCAACCCCACAGTTAATAACATGCTTTATTGCAATGGCCCCTCCCCTCTCGGCTTCTTCAAAAGTTTTATCAGAACTACCATCATCGACAACGATGATATTACGATACCCGTGTGTTTTTAAATCGTGTACAGCGCGACTAACGGTTTTCGCTTCATTATAAGCCGGAATGACTATAAAAGTTTTCACGGCGCTAGTTTATACCTTCAAAAACGAATCTGCAATATTTGTGCTAAAATAACCTCAAGTTAACAAACCTCACCATGAAAAAACTTCTAATTTTAATACCGTTTGCAATAACGTTCATTTTCGCAATGCTTTATCGCGGCGGAATCTCATTACACAGCCATTTTTTATGGGCGGGATTGTTATTTATACCAGCACTAGCCCTTCTTTTTACGCGCAATAAGGTGCAAAAACCAAGTAAAACAAGTTCGCTTGCTAATTCCGCTCTCATACTTTTCACAACAACATTTTTTTTATCAATCGCATTTGCACCGTTAAACGATTTTGGGATATATGATTTTTTAGCATATATAAGCGGAATAACAACATTTTTAATAAGCAGTCAAACTTCATTAAGTCAAAAAACAATCGATGGAGGTTTTGCGTTTTTAGTTGCATCAGCATCAGGATTAAGTCTCGCAGGA
>JBAYGM010000182.1:0-2513 GCA_041666705.1 Candidatus Altimarinota bacterium
AAGCGGTTGATCATGAAATTCCGGGTCATCATGCCAAGATTGGTGCCGAGATTGCCAGAAAATTTGGTTTATCAAAAGAGCTGATTCATATAATTGAATCGCACCACAATGACCCTGAGCCACAAAGTCTTGAGGCAATAATTGTTGCGACAGCAAACTTGATTGCAAATTCAAGACCGGGCGCAAATAAAGACAATTTGGACTCTTATATAAAGAGAATGACTGATTTGGAAGGCATGTGCACGGAATTCAAGGGCGTTAAGAAAGCTTTTGCAATTCAGGCGGGTAGTGAAGTTCGAGTTTTTGTTGAGCCTGAAGAGGTTGACGATCTTGAATCCGTTAAATTGACGCATGCAATAACCAAGAAAATTGAAGAAGGATTCCAGCCACCGGGACCGGTCAAGGTGAATGTGATTAGAGAAACGAGAGCGGAAGCGTTTGCGGAATAGGGGGACGGAGGCAGTCGGGCTTGATATGTACAACATTTTGTTGTATAATTTAGATAGTTATTATTAAAACAATATTGTATGGGTGTAGGACCAGGTGTTCCTAGGGACGATGGCGACGAACCAGAGGCACAAGCTGATTACGGTTTACCTTTAGCTGATGGTGGTGCTGTTGTCGCTGCTGGCAACGACGATATTAGATTGCCAGTTGCTATATTAGACGAAGACCCTTCTGTTTTTCATGCTGGCTATTTGCAAGCTAAAAATCCTGGAGAGCCAGGCGTTACAAGGCTTGTTTATCATTATAATCATCAACTTGTTTCTAGTTTTATTCCGACTTTTGCTCTTTTATTAAAAGCGGACGGATATAGTGGTGCCGTTGAACTTTCATCTTATAGCAGATCAAGAAATTTTTCTGGTTGCATTGTGATAGATTGTGCCGTAGGCAAGGCTGCTGAGGTTGATGCTCATTTGCGTGGAGCGTTAAAAGCTTCTGTTCCAGCGCCTCTTTGTTATAAAAAGAAAGAAGCATAAAAATTCTCTTGGTGGGTTTTTATTAGGCATTTCTTTGGTTATAGTGAATACCCTTATCTTTAATTAAGATTGTATTTACATGACGTAAGTTTTGTGCTATACTTTATGTATAAATATAATTAAACAAAAATAAAAATGAAAAACGCTTTGTATTCTGCTCTATCATTTAAACCTTCAAGGCAAGTTTATCTAGAAGCGCCTAGGTCAGCGAATGAGGCTATTGATGAGGTAACTAATGTATCTGAATCGGATTCAGAGACGGACGTTGCTGATAGAGAAATTGGCGCATTAGATTCACGGTTAGTTGAATTAAATAGTAGAGAAAGTCGTATTATGCTGGTTAGAAGCAGAGATACTAAATCTGGAGAAGCGCCTAGGGCTTGGACAAGAGAAGAAAATGAAGCGTTTAAAGCTATTGATGTAGAAAAGGATAAAATTAAAAACGATACAAGAAAATCTCTCGTCGTTGCTGGTCAGAGAACTTTTGAAGAACACGTCAGTCCTGATTTTAAATATTTTACCGATGAGCTTAGCTATAGAGCCTTTGCTCTTATTCCGGAAATGGCTACTGATACAACGAGAACGCAAGCCGAGAAGGAACGTCCAAAAGATAATGGTAATGGCTTTGCGCATTCTTATATGGAGCATATTTTCGAAGGTTTTGAGGAAAATCTTGATCTATATACGTCAAGAATAGAGAAATTTCCAAAAGGATCACCGGAAAGAGCAGAGACGCTTGCGCATATGGAACAAGCATTGAGTAAGATTTTAGATTCAATGAAAAAAAGCGATATAGACGTTAAAAAAGCTTATCCAAAATTTAATTATTATGATAAGAGAATTTTGCGCTATGAAGCTCTTTTGAAGAAATACTAATAAAATTCTCTTGACTGAGATTTTCGCACAGACTATATTAAGTTAGCACTCGTAATTTATAAGTGCTAATTTATTAACCTTTTAATTATATGGACAAGGAAAAGAATCCAAAGCTTCATCCTACGGATGATCACATTGTTGTTGAACCTGTTGTTCAGGAATCAAAGACCGCTTCAGGGCTTTATATTCCGGATACGAGTTCAAAAGAAAGGCCTCAAAAAGGTAAAGTTGTTGCTGTTGGGCCAGGAAAATTAAGTGAAGATGGCAAAAGAATGCCAATGGGAGTTAAAGAAGGAGATGTGGTTTTATTTTCAAAATACGGACCAACTGAGGTTAAGCTTGGCGCGAAAGAGATTTTGATTTTGAATATGAGTGACGTTTTGGCAATTGTCGAAGAGTAAATTTTATTAATCATTAACAAATTAAAACTATGGCGAAACAAATTATTTTTAGCGATGAAGCTAGACAGAAGCTTCTTAAGGGCGTGACAAAGCTCGCAAATGCAGTTCGAATTACACTTGGACCAAAAGGCAGAAACGTTATTTTGGACAAAAAATACGGTTCACCGCTCATTACAAATGATGGCGTGACGATCGCAAAAGAAATTGATCTTCCGGATGCGTTTGAAAATATTGGCGCGCAACTTGTTAAAGAAGT
>JBAYGM010000183.1:0-2505 GCA_041666705.1 Candidatus Altimarinota bacterium
AATTACATTAATAGTACATGATTGTTTTGATCAATTAATACCTTTTTTTAATATGATTGTAACGAAAAAGTTGTGGAGTAACAAAAATAGTAATGAATTCTTTACTAGCGCAACAGAAAAAAGAAATATTGATGAAATAACGAAATGCCTTAAGGATTGGATTGTGCATATGGATGAAGCTTTAATATTTCAAGGAGATGGAGTTAATGCTGAGGAACGTTTATCAATTATATCTGAGATTATTTGTGCTTACATATCCGCTATAGATGGTTCTACAATAGAAGATTTGGATCGAATAATCACCATTGCTTCCGCAGCAAGAGTTAAAAATTTAGATAGTAGAATGCACTCTATTATGAAAATCGCTCGCGAGAATGCGCTGCGGATAATTCAAAAATTTGATTCGGCGCAACAAAAAGAAGCCATAAGGATGGATAATTCACAACAACAACAGCAAAATATCGTGCCTCTTGTGTTAGATAGAATTTTTTCATCAAGCTCTTCACCGTCTAATTTTTCAACCAGCAGTTCATCGAGTTCGTCTAGCAACTCTAGCAGCAGTTCCTCACCTTCATCGTCCGAATCTTCAACATCCAGTTCTTCTTCATCTTCTGGTAAGGCCAAAAGCAATGCTTCGCTAGAATCTCAAATTAATGGCATTGAAGAGCCAAAAATTGCTGAAAGTAGTTCTGGCAGCACTTTAGGCCATCAAGCTGAATTTCAAAGTCTTGATAATGGTTTTAAAGCGCAAGAGCTTATAAATCGGCTACGTTATCTTTTATCTCATCAAGAAGAGTTGGGTGCTCATGAAGAGATAAACAAGATCATTGAATTATTAGGTAAGGCAGAATTAAATAAGGATCAAATACAAGAGCTGAAGGAAATTATAGAATTGTTTCTGCGTAATGAAAAATTAAAACCACTTGATGATTACAACAATAAAGCTATTCAGTTTGATACAACAATGAGTACACTCGATCCCAAAATGTTGCCAAAAGGAATTATTCAAGACGCGAAAGATTCAAGAGGATTTTTAAATGGGATTGCTTTTGGAATTGGAGCGGCGCCAGCGTCGTTCGCGGCGTACTAAGGATGATGGGTAGCCGCAGGCTTTAACCCAATTCATTACCCACAAGTTGTCTCGCCCTTTCAGGGCGAGGATTCGCGGGGTATCCTTTTCTTGGGGTTCCCTTCGCTACTACGTAGCTCAGTCACCCCAAGCTATAGATCTTATGTTCCGTTGGAACATTTATACACCGATCTTATACAATATATTCTTGGTATAATCCAACATAGAAATTCTATCTAAAACGCTGCAACGCAGCGTAAGATCTATAGCCCGGGGTGACTGAGCTACGCAGTAGCGAAGGTAACCCCGGGTAATATGCCCCAAAGATTTAAGCTCTGAAAGAGCGTAACAATATTCTATATTTGTGGGTAATGAATTGGGCTAAAGCCTGCGTTGGTATGGAGCCAATCTGAACACGCAGACTAAAGTCTGCGGTTACCGCATTATTTGTAAATTATGTGGATTTGAGCGCTCCTATTTTCCAAACTTCTGCTGTAGTCGTGGAGCCATTGCGCCAATATTTCCCGCGCCTTGGATTAGCAAAACATCATCGTCTTTCAAAATAGTTGGCAATACATCACATAGCTCATCATTGTTAGCTACAAAAATTGGCTCAACCTTTCCGCGTTGTCTGATATTGCGTGCAAGGGTGCGGCTATCAACTCCCACAATCGGAGTTTCGCTAGCCGGATAAATTTCCATTAATAATAAAACATCGGCTTTTGATAGCACTGAAGTAAAATCTTCAAACAAAGCTTGCGTTCGAGTATAGCGATGTGGTTGGAAAGCAAGTACTAGGCGACGGTTTGGCCATGCGGCACGCAGAGCTTCCAAAGTTACGAGTATTTCTTGCGGATGATGTCCATAATCGTCAATCAAAAAAACCTTACCTTGTGGCATCGACAATTCACCGTAGCGTTGCATGCGCCGCCCAACTCCGGTAAATTTTTCGAGCGCAGATATTATGGCGCTATCAGCAACTTCACAACATTCCGTTGCTACTGCAATCGCAGCAAGTGCATTTAAAACGTTATGTTTTCCGGCTAAATTTAAATGGATATCTAATACTGAGTTTTGCTTCGCTCGATAAACTTTAAAATCACAACTAAATCCCTGTTGCTTAAAATCATATGCTCGTACATCTGCGCGTTCGTTAAAACCATAAGTAATTATTGGGCGAGAAATTTTTGGCAAAATTTCTTCAACTACGGGATTGTCTGTGCAAACCACGGCTAATCCATAAAAGGGTAATCGATGTAGAAAAGCTAAAAAAGCCTTTTTGAGTTTATTGAAATCATTGCCATAAGTTTGCATATGATCCGCATCGATATTGGTAACGATACTAGCGATCGGATTAAAATATAAAAATGAAGCATCACTTTCATCTGCTTCAACTACAAAATATTTTCCAATTCCTAAACGGGCGCTGGTGCTAG